>NZ_RDBW01000002.1:0-244887 GCF_003934235.1 Pseudoalteromonas sp. J010
TACTTAATTTTGATTTTCTTTCGAAGTATTCAAACTCAAGTTTTATTTGACTCCCGACTCGTTGGCTCGTTGCTTTTCAGCGTTGCTCCCCGTGTCGGTGGATGCGCATTATAGGGAGATCCGATTTAAGTGCAACCCTTTTTTTGAAGAAAGTTGCAAAAAAACGTTTGTTCGAGCAAAAATAAAGCGAAACGTCTATTTTTGATACTTCAGCATGCTATATCGTCCATTTTTTATTCTACTTTTATTTCTATTTGGGTGTTCTAGCCGTTATAAATTCACACAGATCGCTAGGATATTGAAAATACACCATCTAAAAACTCACTTGAGCTCTAGCATTAAGAATAAGCGTACAAAAGATAAGCAAGCAGACTTATATTTAATCAATCAATTGAAATATATGGCTTTTTCACTGTACATAAGTGAAAAATTGGTGATCATGCACGGAAATTTGACCACAAAACAGGTATAAACATGCAAAAACTATCTATAGCTTTATTTACTTTGTTATCTAGCACCACCGTACTTGCCGACGACACTAGCCCTTTTTCTTTTTCAGCAACAGCTGGAGTAAGCTTAGGTGGTGATACTATAGGCACCTTAGTGTACGAAGATAATAGTGATGACACTGTTAAAGCTGGCGATGGCATATTCATTGGTGGTGGCATTCATTATCAAGCGAATAAAGATTTTGATATTAAGCTAAACGCACTTTATCACTTCGATGCAGCTGAAGCGAAAAACGGTGATTTAACTTTTAGCCGGTGGGCGTTTGAAGCCATCCCATATTACAACCTAAATGACAATGTGAAGCTAGGTGCAGGGATCGGTTTTGATACCTCTGTTGAATTGGACAGTGATTTTACTCTTGATGCTAAATTCAATAACACCACAAAGCTCATTTTTTCCGGTTTATATGCTTTTAACTATTCGCAAATTAGTCTCGAATTGAGATACGAAGTCGCAGAATATGAAGTAAGTTCTGTAGGTAACCTCTCAATTCCAAGTAATATCGCAAATACTCATCAACTCGACGGCAATCGATTTGCAGCACTAGTTCATTGGAACTTTTAATGCCCAATTTACTTGATCAAGCGATATATTTTGGGACAAGAGGATCTTATCGATAATTTAGCACGCCCTATTATCGCTGAGATATCTATGTACATATAAGCGAGGTAGGCACCTTGCTTTTTGGCTGCTTCACATAACCTGAGCTTGCGAAAATAAGCTTCTTGAAAAGAAAAAAGCCGAGCGATGCTCGGCTTTTTTATGTCTTTAATAAGACTAATTACTCTGCAGACTGTGCGTCTTCTTGAACTTCTTCAGTCGCTGGGCGATCTAGTAGTTCAATGTAAGCCATTGGCGCGTTGTCACCAGTACGGAAGCCACACTTAAGAATACGAGTGTAACCACCTGGACGATCCGCGAAACGAGGACCAATCTCAGTGAACAATTTACCAACTACTTCTTTATCACGCGTGCGAGCAAACGCTAAACGACGGTTTGCTACGCTGTCAGTCTTAGCCAGTGTGATTAAAGGTTCAATTACACGGCGCAGCTCTTTTGCTTTAGGCAAAGTAGTTTTGATGATTTCGTGCTTCACCAAAGAACCAGCCATGTTGCTAAACATCGCTTTGCGATGGCTGCTGTTACGGTTTAATTGACGACCACTCTTACGATGGCGCATGACCCTATCCTTCTAACTAAACTAATATAGTAACTTAGATTACTCAGCTAGACTTGCAGGTGGCCAGTTTTCTAGGCGCATACCTAGAGATAGACCACGTGAAGCTAGCACGTCTTTAATTTCAGTTAGAGACTTCTTACCAAGATTTGGTGTTTTCAGAAGCTCAACTTCAGTACGCTGTACTAAGTCACCGATATATTGAATTTGCTCGGCTTTCAGACAGTTTGCAGAACGTACAGTTAGCTCTAAGTCATCAACAGGACGAAGTAGAATCGGATCAAACTCCGGCTTCTCTTCTTTTTCTTCTGGCTCAGAAACATCACGTAAATCTACGAATGCATCTAATTGCTCAGCAAGGATAGTTGACGCACGGCGGATCGCTTCTTCAGGATCTAAAGTGCCGTTCGTTTCCATATCGATGATTAGTTTATCTAAGTCTGTACGCTGCTCAACACGAGCTGACTCAACCGAGTACGCAATACGCTCAACCGGGCTGAATGATGCATCTAGCAACAAACGGCCGATTGGGCGCTCATCGTCATCAGAGGATAAACGACTAGACGCCGGTACATAACCGCGACCACGCTCAACACGGATGCGCATGCTGATTTCGCTATTGTCAGCAGTTAAGTGACAAATAACATGCTCAGGGTTGGCGATAGTCACATCTCCGTCGTGCTGGATATCAGCCGCAGTCACAGGGCCTACACCAGACTTAGTCAGGGTAAGGAAAACTTCATCTTTACCTTCTAGAGATACCGCTAGACCTTTAAGGTTTAACAGAATTTCAATGATGTCTTCTTGTACGCCTTCTTTCGCGCTGTACTCGTGCAATACGCCGTCAATTTCAACTTCTGTCACAGCACAACCAGGCATAGATGAAAGAAGTATACGACGTAGAGCGTTACCTAGTGTGTGGCCGAAACCACGCTCTAGAGGCTCTAAAACTACTTTAGAACGCGTTGAGCTTACAGCGTCGATATCGACTAATCTTGGTTTTAGGAATTCGGTTACAGAACCCTGCATTTTATCCTCTCTTAACTCTTAACTTTACTTCGAGTAAAGTTCGACGATTAGTTGTTCGTTAATGTCCGCAGACAGATCAGAACGCTCTGGTAGGCGCTTGAAAGTACCTTCCATTTTCTTACCGTCAACTTCAATCCAAGTTGGCTTTTCACGTTGCTCAGCCAACTCTAGAGCAGCGATGATACGCGCTTGCTTTTTAGACTTCTCACGAATTACTACTACATCTTCAGGAGTAACTACGAAAGAAGGGATATTAACAACACGACCATTAACCATAATCGCTTTGTGGCTTACTAGCTGACGTGCTTCAGCACGTGTGCTTGCAAAACCCATGCGATATACAACATTGTCTAGACGTTGCTCTAGAAGCTGTAACAAGTTTTCACCTGTGTTACCTTTAAGGCGAGCAGCTTCTTTGTAGTAGTTACGGAATTGCTTTTCTAGTACACCGTAGATACGACGAACTTTTTGCTTTTCACGTAGCTGTAAACCGTAATCAGATAGACGACCTTTACGTGCGCCGTGCTGACCAGGTGCTGTTTCTAGTTTACACTTAGAGTCAATTGCTCTTACGCCGCTTTTAAGGAACAGGTCAGTACCTTCACGACGACTTAGCTTGAGCTTAGGGCCCAAATATCTTGCCATGTTCTTTCTCCTAACCTATTGTTATACGCGACGTTTCTTCGGTGGACGACAACCATTGTGTGGAATTGGCGTCACGTCAGTGATGTTAGTGATACGGAAACCAGCAGCATTCAATGCACGAACAGCAGACTCACGGCCTGGACCTGGACCTTTAATGAATACTTCTAGGTTCTTAAGACCGTACTCTTGTGCAGCAACACCTGCACGCTCCGCAGCAACCTGTGCAGCGAATGGAGTAGACTTACGAGAACCACGGAAACCTGAACCACCCGCAGTCGCCCAAGAAAGAGCATTACCTTGACGGTCAGTGATGGTCACGATAGTGTTGTTGAAAGACGCATGAACGTGAGCCATGCCGTCAACAACTTGCTTTTTGACCTTTTTACGACGAATTGGTGCTTTTGCCATAACTTACCCCACCTTATTTCTTGATAGGCTTGCGAGGACCCTTACGAGTACGCGCGTTAGTCTTAGTACGCTGACCACGTAGTGGTAGCGAACGACGGTGACGTAAGCCACGGAAACAACCAAGATCCATAAGACGCTTGATGTTTAGTGTAACTTCACGACGAAGATCACCTTCAACAGTGTACTTGCCAACTTCTTCACGAAGGATGTCAAGAGTTTCGTCATTTAACTCGCCGATTTTAGTAGTTTCAGCGATACCTGTCGCAGCTAAGATCGCCTTAGCGCGAGTTTTACCTACACCATAGATGCTTGTTAAACCGATAACAGCATGCTTATGATCAGGAACGTTAATGCCTGCGATACGGGCCACTAACATATCTCCTATAAATAAACTTGATTATCATCTTGCTGGAAAGCCCGTATAGGATACCCAACCGACATTCAAGTTTTACCAAAGAAACAGGCTAAGTAGAGCTACTCAGCCTGCACGACTTAATTTGCTTAGCCTTGCCTTTGCTTGTGCTTTGGCTCACTGCAGATCACGCGTACAACACCTGCACGCTTGATTACTTTGCAGTTACGGCAAATTTTCTTAACGGAAGCACGTACTTTCATTACTCAACTCCGTAAACTGACCTTAACGGCCGTAGCCTTTAAGGTTCGCTTTTTTCAGCACAGAATCATATTGATGAGACATCATATGAGTCTGTACTTGTGCCATAAAGTCCATGATGACAACAACGATAATCAAAATTGATGTACCGCCGAAGTAGAATGGCGTTTGCCATGCCATAGTCATAAACTCGGGCACCAGACAGATAAAGGTTATATACAAAGCACCTGCCAATGTCAGGCGTGTCATCACTTTATCAATGTATTTAGACGTCTGCTCACCTGGACGAATGCCTGGAATAAAAGCGCCAGATTTTTTCAGGTTATCTGCTGTCTCACGCGGGTTAAATACCAACGCAGTGTAGAAGAAGCAGAAGAAGATAATAGCCGCAGCTAATACCATCGCATACAGTGGTTGACCTGGAGTCAATACTGCTGAGATAGCTTGTAGCACATCAGCGACCGGACCTTCACCTTGGCCGAACCAGCTTGCTATTGTACCAGGGAACAAAATGATACTGCTAGCAAAGATTGGTGGAATAACACCCGCCATGTTAACTTTTAGTGGTAAATGCGTGCTTTGAGCAGCGAATACCTGACGACCTTGTTGGCGCTTCGCGTAGTTTACAACGATACGACGTTGTCCACGCTCAAAGAACACAACTAGGTAAGTTACAGCGAATACGATTACCGCAATCAATAACAATGCTAAAATATGCAGATCACCTTGGCGCGCCATTTCTGCTGTCGAACCAATTGCAGACGGCAGGTTAGCTACAATACCAACAAATATTAGAACTGAGATACCGTTACCGATACCACGTTCAGTGATTTGTTCGCCCAACCACATTAGGAACATTGTTCCAGTGACTAAGCTCACTACAGCTGTGAAGTAAAAGCCGAAGCCTGGATTCACAACTAAGCCTTCCATCATATTAGGTAGACCAGTAGCGATACCTATCGATTGGAATGTAGCAAGCACAAGCGTACCATAACGCGTATACTGGCTGATTTTCTTACGCCCTTGCTCACCTTCTTTCTTAAGCTCTATCATCGCAGGATGTATGTGCGTTAATAGCTGCATAATAATCGAAGCCGAGATGTATGGCATAATACCTAGCGCCAATACCGATGCACGCTCAAGCGCACCACCGCTGAACATGTTGAACATCTCAACAATGGTGCCCTTTTGTTGCTCGAAGAATTCGGCAAGTACAGCGGCGTCAATCCCAGGGATTGGCACAAAAGAGCCCAGACGGTAAATAATGATAGCACCCAATACAAATAGTAATCGGCGCTTCAGTTCCGCAAGCCCACTTTGTGCACTTTGCATATCTTGACCTGGTTTAGCCATAGCGTACTTCCTTAGTCTTCTACCTTGCCTCCGGCAGCTTCGATAGCTTCGCGTGCACCTTTAGACACTTTAATGCCTTTAACGGTAACAGCGCGTGAAACTTCGCCAGATTTTACAACTTTTACGAACTGGATGTTCTTTTTAACGATACCAGCTGCCTGTAGCGCGTTTAGATCTACCACGTCGCCTTCAACTTTAGCGATTTCGAATAGATTCACTTCTTTAGACACAAGAGACTTGCGTGAAGTGAAACCAAACTTTGGTAGACGACGTTGCATAGGCATTTGACCGCCTTCAAAACCAACGCGTACTTTACCGCCAGAGCGTGACTTTTGACCTTTGTGACCACGACCACCAGTCTTACCAAGACCAGAACCGATACCACGGCCGACACGCTTACCAGCAGTTTTTGAACCTGCAGCAGGTGAAAGTGTATTCAAGTTCATCGAATTACCCCTCAACCTTAACCATGTAAGAAACTTGGTTGATCATACCGCGAACTGCTGGCGTATCTTCTAGCTCAACAGTGTGGTTGATACGACGTAAACCAAGGCCACGTAATGTAGCTTTATGCTTCGGTAAACGACCGATTGAGCTACGTACTTGAGTTACTTTTACTGTGTTTGCCATGGTGTCTTACCCCAAGATTTCGTCAACGCTAAGACCACGCTTCGCAGCAATACCTTCTGGAGAATTCATATTCTCAAGAGCTGCAATAGTTGCGCGAACGATGTTGATCGGGTTAGTTGAACCGTATGCTTTAGATAGTACGTTCTGTACGCCAGTTACTTCTAGTACTGCACGCATCGCACCACCTGCGATAATACCTGTACCTTCAGATGCAGGCTGCATGTAAACTTTAGAACCCGCGTGGCGACCCTTGATTGGGTGCTGTAGCGTGTTACCGTTTAGTTCAACAGTGATCATGTTGCGACGTGCTTTTTCCATTGCTTTTTGAATAGCAGCAGGAACTTCACGTGCTTTACCATAACCAAAACCTACTTTACCAGCGCCATCACCAACAACAGTTAGTGCAGTGAAGCTAAAGATACGACCACCTTTAACCACTTTAGACACACGGTTTACCGCGATTAGCTTTTCAGCCAACTCTGGCTGTGCTTGCTTTGCTTCTACGTTAGCCATTGTCTACTCCTAGAATTGCAGACCGGCTTCGCGCGCAGCATCAGCTAGCGCCTTCACACGGCCGTGATATTTAAAGCCACTGCGATCAAAAGCGATTTTTTCAACGCCTTTGTCAGCTACGCGCTCAGCGATTGCTTTACCAACTGCTTGAGCCGCTTCGATGTTGCCTGTGCCTTTAACTGTTTCAACAATTGCTTTTTCAACAGTAGAAGCAGCAGCCAGTACATTACCCTCAGCATTGATTACTTGAGCGTAAATGTGACGTGGCGTGCGGTGGATAACAAGACGTGTTGTGCCTTGTTCGATAATATTTCTACGAGTGCGCTTAGCACGACGTAGACGAGCTGTTTTCTTATCCATCGTCTTACCTTACTTCTTCTTAGCCTCTTTACGACGCACGTGCTCATCAGCATAACGTACACCTTTACCTTTATAAGGCTCTGGTTCACGGTATGAGCGGATGTTAGCAGCTGTTTGACCAACTAACTGCTTGTCTGCGCCTTTAACAACAATTTCAGTTTGGCTTGGAGCTTCGATAGTGATACCCGCTGGGATCTCGAAGTTCACTGGGTGAGAGAAGCCAAGGGTTAAGTCTAATACTTTACCCTTAACTGCCGCACGGTAACCAACACCTACTAGCTGTAGTTTCTTCTCATAACCATCGTTAACACCAACAATCATGTTGTTGATTAGCGCACGTGCAGTACCAGCTTGAGCCCAAGCATTAGCAACTTCACGTGGAGCTGTAGTGATAACGTTGTCGTTTAGTGAAACTTCAACCGCATCGTTGATTGTGCGAGTTAATTCACCGTTTTTGCCTTTAACTTTGATGTCCTGGCCGTTAACTGTAACTTCAACACCGGCAGGAACAGTAATAGGAGCCTTCGCTATACGAGACATAGTTCCCCTCCGATTAAGCTACAAAGCCAATGATTTCACCACCAACACCAGCGTTACGCGCAGCGCGGTCTGTCATCAGGCCTTTAGAAGTTGATACGATAGCGATACCTAGACCACCCATTACCTTTGGTAATTCGTCACGTTTCTTATAGATACGTAGACCAGGGCGGCTAACACGCTGGATGTTTTCGATTACAGCTTTGCCTTCGAAGTACTTAAGTTCGATAGTCAATTCTGCTTTTACGTCACCAGATACTGCGAAGTCAGTGATATAACCTTCGTCTTTAAGTACCTTAGCTACAGCTACTTTCAGCTTTGAAGTTGGCATTGAAACAGATACCTTCTTCGCAGACTGACCGTTACGGATACGTGTGAACAAATCCGCAATTGGATCTTGCAAGCTCATGTCTTACTCCCGTGATTCTATTACCAGCTAGCCTTTTTAAGGCCAGGAATTTCACCGCGCATCGCTGCTTCGCGAACTTTAATACGGCTTAAGCCGAACTTGCGAAGGTAACCATGAGGGCGGCCCGTGATGTTACAACGATTACGTTGACGTGAAGGGCTAGAATCGCGTGGTAAAGACTGTAGCTTTAACACTGCATCCCAACGCTCATCATCAGATGCGTTAACATCGCTGATGATAGCTTTTAACGCAGCACGCTTTTCAGCATACTGAGCAACTAATTTAGCACGTTTTACGTCACGCGCTTTCATTGAATTCTTTGCCATAACCCTACCCTTACTTTTTGAATGGGAAGTTGAACGCTTCTAACAACGCACGGCCTTCGTCATCTGTTTTCGCAGAAGTAGTGATTGTGATATCCATACCGCGTACACGGTCTACTTTATCATAATCAATTTCTGGGAAGATGATTTGTTCACGTACGCCCATAGAGTAGTTACCGCGACCGTCAAAAGACTTTGCGCTAACACCGCGGAAGTCACGAATACGTGGCATCGCGATAGAGACTAAACGCTCTAGGAAATCCCACATACGCTCGCCGCGTAGGGTTACTTTACAGCCAATTGGGTAACCTTCACGGATCTTAAAGCCAGCAACTGATTTGCGTGCTTTAGTCACTAGAGGCTTCTGACCAGAGATTGATTCTAGATCTGCTACTGCATTTTCTAGAATTTTCTTGTCAGCTAGGGCTTCGCCCACACCCATGTTTAGTGTGATCTTTTCGATCTGAGGGACTTGCATGACAGAGCTGTAACCGAACTTCTCTTGAAGCTCTTTTACCACTTTGTCTTTGTACACTTCATGCAGTTTCGCCATCGTCTACTCCAACTATTAAATAGTTTTACCGGTAGACTTGAAGAAACGGACTTTTTTACCGTCTTCAAATCTAAAACCTACACGATCCGCTTTGCCAGTTTCGGCATTGAAAATCGCTACGTTTGATACGTCGACTGACGCTTCTTTCTCAACAATACCGCCAGCTTGCTGTAGTTGTGGTACAGGCTTCTGGTGCTTCTTGATGATATTAACGCCTTCAACAAATACTCGGCCAGTTTCAGTAACAACTGAAAGCACTTTACCGCGCTTACCTTTGTCTTTACCGGCTAGTACGATTACTTCGTCATCACGACGGATTTTTGCTGCCATGATCGACTCCTTATAGTACTTCTGGTGCTAGTGAAACGATCTTCATGAACTTTTCAGTACGAAGTTCACGAGTCACAGGGCCGAAGATACGAGTACCAATAGGCTGTAAGTTATCGTTTAAGATAACAGCCGCATTGCTATCGAAACGGATCAAAGAGCCGTCTGGACGACGTACGCCTTTTTTAGTACGCACAACTACTGCGTTTTTAACATCACCTTTCTTCACTTTGCCGCGAGGAATAGCTTCTTTAACAGAAACTTTAATGATGTCGCCAACCGCTGCGTAGCGACGGTGCGAACCACCAAGGACTTTTATACACTGCACTTTGCGAGCGCCGCTGTTATCAGCAACGTCCAGCTGAGTTTGCATTTGGATCATCTTAATGACCTCCGGTGTAGTTACAACTCGCCGAGATTTTGTTCAAAATCAAGGCATTTAGGTTAAATTCCGCTCAAAAAACTGTGATTATGTCTTTCAAGGGCGGGCAATTGTACCAGCAAAGTCCAATCAAAGATAGTTCAATTTTTAATTAATTTAATGCTTTAACGTGACGTACTGATTGTAATTTCAGTATGTGGTGACGAGTATTCGAGAATTCAACCACTTGCATAATTTTCAAACAAAACTCATACGTGGATTTTCGCCTGATCCACTCTTGCTGAGAATACCTCGCTGTACTTTGAACAGAAACACATAAGCTTTGAATAAGATAGTTCACTGGTTTTAAACAGAAGGATTGCGAAGTCGAATGGAGTATGGGTAGCCATACTCTACTGTGCTCTTTTAGCTTTGATGTAGTCACCCACATTACTTACGGTGTCGAGCCAATAGCCGTTTTTCGGATCCTGTAGATAAGGGATGAGTGCTTCTAACATTTCTGAATCGACGGTATACATCCCCCCTTCTCCCACTTCATGCCCTGCTAGAATAATCCAACTATTGTTCGCTCTTAATTGCTCCAGATGGCTTTTAAGCGCTGAAAAGCTAAGGCCATCCATTCTAATCCCAGTCAATTGAGCGAAGTCTGTATAAGTAGGATGATTGGCGCTTTCATCAAGCCAGGTGCGGCCACTATCGAAGTGCCTTGCTATTATTGGCACATAGCTTTTTACATTTTCACCACGCCCGACAAAGGTATTACCACAAGGATAAGCAAAGCTTCGCGGGGTTACGCCTAAGTGCTTTTCTATGTATTCGGTTGTATAAGTAATATCGCGCTCAATATATGCAAGATCAACTTGCTCCAGTCCTTGATTCTTCTCTCTCAGCCACGCAAAGTTCCCAGTGCACAAGTGTTCGTTGGTATGATTACCTATTTCATGACCCTGCTTAACAGCCCCTTGCCACAACGACAGATTTTCCGCTATTTTTGATGGCATGACGTAAAATGTCCCTTTAACCTTATAGCGGTTTAGTAATGGTATCGCGACCGTGACTTGGCTCGTTCTTGCATCATCAAAGGTCAGACTAATGGCATTGCGAGCGCCATTTGGGTACGTAAAAGTCACATCACTATCAGCAGCTTTACTCAGCGTACTATAAAGTAATGTACATATAATCATCACCCCCCAACAACAGCGAGTGAGGGAAAGAGTGTATAGATTTGCCATATATTTATCCTTAAAAGCTTGGTGTTTTATTACTCTATAAAAGTTGCACTCACTAGCAAAGTGTTAAATTCTCAACTTATTTATTTACTATTTAGGTCACCGCAAGTAGTACTAATTTGGCGATTTTAGCGATACACTATCTTTAGTAACCAATAAGAAAGACTGTGCTGTGTTGAAGTTAGAAGAATACTATCAGGACGTGATTTTGCTCGCTGAAGGCGGTATGAGCAAAGTGTACCTTGCTACTGACAAAAAGCTCGGCCGCCGTGTAGCGGTCAAGGTATTGTCGCTCTCTCAGCATACACAAGCAGACGAGTTCAACGAGGCTCGCCTATTAGCGCGTTTTAACCACCCTAATATAGTACAAATATACGACGTTTTTGAGAGCAATGGTCACATGGCTTTAGAAATGGAGTATGTACAAGGCGCGACTTTACAGCATTATACAAAAACACATGTTTTAACTACCGAGCAAAAAGTCGAGCTGCTTAGCCATATTGCCGACGGTCTCGCTTCAGCACATAGCCAAAATATTCTTCATTTGGACTTAAAACTGGGTAATATTTTGGTCAATGATCAGGGTGTAGCCAAGATCGCCGACTTCGGTATTTCACAATTAGAAGATAGCCAAACTTCTCGCCCCCACACCAGCTACGGCAGCCTCACCGCAATGTCACCGGAGCAACTTCGTAATGAAACGCTAGACAGCCGTAGTGAT
Organism: Pseudoalteromonas sp. J010; assembly: GCF_003934235.1. Taxonomy (NCBI): domain Bacteria; kingdom Pseudomonadati; phylum Pseudomonadota; class Gammaproteobacteria; order Alteromonadales; family Pseudoalteromonadaceae; genus Pseudoalteromonas; species Pseudoalteromonas sp. J010. Next base: position 11,720 of record NZ_RDBW01000002.1, read on the forward strand.
CTATTCTCGCTCGGACTTATTGCGTATCAATTACTGGCCGGACATCATCCTTATTGTGAACAAGCTGACGATGGCAGTGATAAATCTATTGCTGAACAGATTAAATTCCAACCTTTAAAAACTAGCGCTAAACGTATTTTAGATATTCCCCCTGCGCTGGCACAGCTGATTGACCGCTTACTGCAATATGAGAAAAGCGCTCGCCCAAGTAGTGCCAATGAAGTGAGCCAACAACTCAAGCAGATTTTACACACCTTTAGCTACGACAACAGCGAGGCAACATTATCCCTCGAAGAAATAGCACTACGAGATAGAGCCAAAGAGAAAGCCAAAACACGTAAAAAGCGGCTAAGTGTTACAGCACTTTTCACCTTTTTAATGTGCTTAGTCGTTGGTGGATACTGGTATTGGCAGGAAACCAAACCCAAAGTTTATATAGCAGCGCTACCGGTAGAGTTTAGTGACAGTACGCAAATATTAGATGCTCATAAACAAATTATTGAATTGGCTATCCAAGATGCAATAAAGCAATACTTTCTTGACGATTCCAGTTACGTATTGATAGCTAATAGCGAAATAAGCCAAACGCAAAAGCTACTCGGTGAGGCCGCACCTTTGAAAGAAGTCGGCGCAGCTTTGAATGCTGATATTCTAATATCATCCCAATTGGTCTGTGATGTGAATAGCTGCGACATTGAGTTAAGCACCATCAATGGAGTCAATGCAGCTTTAACCAATAGTGTTCGAAATGTCACTTCTAGTGAAAGTTACGGCGATGTTTTTAATATCACTTTATCCTCCTTATACTCATTAGCAAAAGAAGAATCTGCGCCAGAGTTGACTGACAGAAGCTTTTTGAATCAATATGCCGAGCTCTATCGTGAAGCACAATCTGTTAATATTGAAAATCGCGCAACGATCAAAAAAATAGAGTCATTAATTCGAATCTCCCCGGATTTCCTCCCTCTTTATTCAATATATACAAAGACGGCCATCACCGCGTTCAAAAATAGCTCAGACAATTTAATCTTACATTCACTAAGTGAAGTGCTTGAGTCAGCCCCTAAAAAGCTCAAAAATACGCCACTTTATCAGACACACCTTTTACAACTTTATCAGTACTCCCAAAATGATCGAGAAGCAAAAAAAGCATTAGAAGCCATCCGACGTTCCTCTTTGGATGAGTTCGAAAAACAAGGCCTTCTCAGCTTTTACTTGAATCTAAAAGGTGACTACGAAGCAGCATTAATACATACCACGAATGCTTTTAAGCTAAGACCAACTCTAAGTATCACGAGAAATGCTGCTTTTCTAAACATACGTTTGGGTCGCTACGAACAAGCTCTTAGTTTTCTAGAAAAAGCACAACAATACGCACCCAATGATTTTAAAACACTTAAAACAATTGCGGATATTTATTCATTTTTAGGCAAACTCGACAAGGCAAGTGCAGCGTATAAAAAACTAATCGAAAAAGAAAAAATTAATACGGCTACGTTAAACAATTACTCCGTTGTGTTAATGCTAAAAGGAGAGCTTATCTCCGCATTAGAATATACATCACAAGCTGTTGAACATGCGCCGAGCAAAGCTGAGTTTTTGATAAATCATGCTGATTTACTAACTTTAACTAATCAACATCAAAAAGCGGAAGAGGTTTATTTACGAGTTCTTGCACTGGACGACTCAAAAGTTACTAAGTTGGTAAAAGCACAAGCACTGGCACATTTGGGAAATTTTCAAGAAGCGTTATTATTGGTAGAACAGCAAATTGCATTAGAGCCAAATTCAGCGGAAGCCTACTATGTTAAGGCGTTAGTACAAACTTTATTGCGTGAAACCTATTCTGCTATTTCTTCATTGCAACGTAGTTTGAATTTAGGTTGGAGTGCCGCATTTTATAGATTAGCTTGGTTCAAGCCTCTTTGTGACCAACCAGATTTAGCGGCACAGATAGGCCAGTTAAACTTTTCCTATCTATGCCAAAAGGTATAAATCAAGAAGGCGGATCAACATCTTCGATTACAATAACTGGGTCTTGTGAGAAATAACGCACTACACCATTTCCAGAATCATTTTGAGCAACAAGTCTGAACTCAATACGTGAATTGTTATTTTCTACTAGTGTGACAACCTTCGCATCAGGATTAGCTGATAGCGCTTTGATATCACTTTCACTTAGTGTATTCGCAACGTTCAATGCTTCAATTGTAACCTGAACCGTATGCTTACCCTCTAATTTGCTTGTAAGGTTATAATTGAAGTTGTCTTGCGCTTCGGTAAAGAAAGTACCATTTTCAGCAAAGCTCCAGCCATCTTCATCAGTAACAAGCTTATACGTTAAAACAGCGGTTTCACCCTTAGCTAATTGAATTTTAACTGGCTTATCATCACCTGAAAACACCCAATTCCCCTCAAATTTTGGGGTCACTATGTACTCATTTGAAGATTCACTCATTATTTTATCCCTCGTTTGTTTGTAGAGCCATTCCCACTTATCTAAGCACATGAATAACATTAATGCTATTACAACCGGTTACAGCAGACAGATTTAAACGCATTTCGACGACAGTCATTAACCAAAGTTAAAACCATAATCAGCTGGCTCAATCTGATAAAATGTACTGTAAAAGTCTGGCTCCACCAAGTTGTGGCCTGCGCTCTCCCTCTCTCCTTTTTGCAATTTAGCGAGTAACGCTAAGCGCTTATCAAGCCACTGTGTTGAATAATTACTATTTTGCTGCAGGTGGGATATCGCTCTAAATTCAAAATACAGTGTTCTACGCATATTTTTAGTGTGCTGAATACCAGAACAATGCAAAGTGTTGACATGATGAATCAAAATATCGCCTGCTTTAACTGGCACATCAACTGGTGTTAGTTGTTGCTTATCAAGCTTTTCCTTCAGCTCAAGGACACTCTCTTTTGCAAGGTGGGAGCCAGGTAATACCTGCAATGCCCCTTGCTGAGCCTGCGCATCATCCAAATAAATCCCCATGGTAATGATCCGCTCGTCAGCTCCCGCGTTCATGTCTCTATGCCACCCTATCTGATAAGGATCCGCGGGGTCTTTAATTAGTAAAGACTCATAAACTGGTGCTACAGGTTCGCCAATTATCTTTTCAGCCAGTCCTATCACACTCGGGTGTGCGAGCAGCTCAGCGTAAGCCGATTGAAATTTAAATAGGTCATTTATACGTGAAACCACCAATCTCCCCTGATGGCGTGATGCCGAGATATGCTCTAGGCACTTGTCCTCTTTGGCAAAGTTCTGAGCATCTTGTAACAGGGATGTAGTGATGGCTTGTAATGACTTGAATAACTGTGCTTCAAATGCAGTCTCTACCTTTATAAATCCATACTTATCAAATGTGTGTTGTAGCTGAGTTTCCATTTTAACTTTTAGTTCTTCTTGTTATGGCTACGTCGAATATAACGCAAAGGCCGCCACTGACAACCTTTGCGAGCTGCTTCATTTAATTCACGCAACTTACTCATCTGGGATGTTATCAGTTAGCCGCCGAACAACCCTTTAAGCTTATCCTTTATCTTGTCCTTTACCTTGTCTTTGGCTTTATCTTTAGCCGCTTCTTTTAAATCTAGGCTAGTATCCACTTTATGGAATGGGCCTTTGATCCGCACCGGAATTTTAAAGCCGGTACTATCATCAGTACCCGCTTGCCCTTCAATGGTATCAACAATCCCAGTCACCACACGGTAATCGACCAAAGTTTGTGGTAAATCAACGGTACCTTTGCCTGTCACTCGCAATAACGGGCTTGCCAACGAGAAATCATCGTTTTGACCTACGCCTTTGGTAAAGACAAAAGTGCCAGTCATGGCTGAGAAGTCGGTTTTTTGATCTGGGTCGAAATTGGCATTGAGTCCTTGCGATACCGAAGAGAAATCGCCTTTGAGCATCTCTTTGCCCTTACGGATCATCTCAGCAAGGTTTGCGCCTTTCACCCCACCATCTTTGAACTCAAAACCTAATTTACCATCAAGAGCATTCACAAATTGCTTTTGACTGACACCTTGTGTGCTTAACGCCCAATTAAGACTTCCTTTACCCAATACTTTGTCAAAGCCGATAGCATCGGTCAGTAATGGCTCAGCGTTAATCGCCGTTAATGTAAAGTCAGTATTGATGGCATAAGGTTTTGTTGCAGCGCTCACCTCAACCTTGCCTTTACCCTGACCTTCATAGGCTTGAAACTTATCTAGGCCGAGTGTCGCCTTACCTGAGTTAATTACTAAGCTAATTTGGTTTTCGCCAAGCTTAATTTCTCTCGCACGTAGCCCTGTTGAGGTGATTTTCACATTCGCATTAAGGCTATTAAGCGCTGATAAATCAATTTCAGAGTCATCCCACACGATTGGCTGTGCGGGTGCACCCTCTGGCTCAGGTTGCGTTTGTGGTTTTTCTACAGGCTCTGGCAAATAAGGGTTAAGATCTAACATGCCAAGGTCAACACTCGCGGTAATATCAGGCTTACCAGAGAGGGTGACTTTACTTTGACCTTTTATTACCAATTCGTCCAAGGTCGCTTCTAAGGCGTTGAGAGTAAAAACTTGCCCTTGCATCGTCATTTTAGCGTTTAGGCCAAAGTCGTTGAACGCATTTTCTTTGGCTTTTAGGTCAACACCCTGCCACTCAGCCAGCGCTTTTACCGAGTCGCCAGACAAGGCTAACTGACCGCGAATGGTTTTACCTTGCTCTGCAATTTCACCTTTATAGTCAAGGTTGAACAGCGCTGATTTTACTTGTTGTTCAACATTAAAGGTTGCACCTTCGATCGCCYTTGCTGGATTGTCGAGTGTAGTAACAAGGTTAAAAATTTGACCTTGAAAAGTCAGCTTACCGTCGACTTCTAGTGGTTGGTAAAGTGACGATAGCATCACGCCAATGTCTAAATCAGTTACTTGATATTTAGCGCCTGTCACACCATCAAGATAAGTCACCGAGCCACCATAAATCGCCACTTCGCCAAGACTAACATCTAAGCCCTCCGGTAACTGCATATTCCCTTTAGAACTGGTTTGCGCCGTTGGCGTGTTATCTGCACTGGCGGGTAGCAACCGCCAGTTCGCGTTACCTTGTTTGTCAGTTTCGAGAATAATATTTGGATTATTGATCACAAAGCGCTCAAGCTTAGCTTCACCAGATAGCGCACTTAACCATGGAATATGCACGACAAGTTGCTCCATGGCGAACATATCTGGGCGACTGCCCGTGGCCATGTTGGCAAATCGCACTTGGTTTAGCTCGATATGGAGAGTTGGAAAAATACCAATGTCAGAGTCGCCATCAATCGACAGCTTTCTACCTGTCACTGACTCTACCTGTGATGTTATCTGGCTGATAACGGCTTGTTTGGGGATTAAAAACGGAGCTGCGATAACAAGAATAATAATAAGCGCTATTATGGCACCTACGATTTTAGCTAGCCGATTCATTGCCTTTCCTTCATAAATCTTGATTATTTTTATGATAACCCTTGTTATCGAATATACCATGAATAAAGGCAAATAATTTGTACTGAGCGATTGCAACCTCATCACTAATCGGTATGATCCTCGCCCTTGCCAGTTTTTATCGTCATTCGCTATATTTTACTGGTTAGCTTATTAATCAAACTTGGAGTATCTAACCCACATGAAGAAACTGCTCATATCACCGTCAAACATGGCCTTGGGCGAACAGGAAAGTCAGATTTATCAAAATATCCTTAAACAGGCCACAGAGATCAGCCTCAATCTGATGGCGGTTAAAGTGGAAAATCACCCTGAAGATTTTCTTGGTTGGTGCTATGAACTACTTGATGTGGCAAAAAACCGTATCAACTTTGATCTCCTGGATGACCACCAACTTCCTATCGTTAAAAAGCTACAAGATTTACTTATCTCAGCAATTAGCTTTTTACAGCTAAAAACTTTACGTATCGCACCTTGGCCTATGGTGACTGCATTTATTGCTGATCATAAAGAGATAGTTGCACTAGATGAACAACTAAAATTAATCGAATACCTAAAGCCAATGCGTAGCACACCACTGAAGGACATGATTAAAGAAGATCGCCTTGCCTTTAGTGGTAAACATGCTGCAAGTTTAGACACTAGCGTGTATCAATTTGACGTAGAGTGGTTTGCCTCCACCAAAAGTGCAAAAGGCTTTCACCAACTATTAGACGACCTTCCGGGTGCTTTTGATGACGCATTAGCTGCTATTCCTGCTGAAGGTGACGTAACGCTTGAGCACTATCAATCATTTATGGTGGGGTATTTAAGTGCCTTTTCTGGCAGCGAGGAAAAGCCAACGCTTGCACCAGCCACTCGCCTATTAGCAATGCGTCGCCCAGATGTGTTCACACCAATAACGCCTAGTAAACTTGACGCTTTGTGCCAAGCGCTTGGTATTGCGAAGCTAAACAATCGCGATTTTGAGCGTTATTGGACAGATATAGTCAGCACCATTAAAACGATGCCGTGGTACACCATGGCTGCACCAGCTGATGAATTTGAAACCCAATTAGCTGAGATTAAAGCCCTATTACCTTGTTTGTTTTATCACGCAGACAAAGACACAGCAACTAACTCCAACTACTTTAAGCTACTGCATAAGCCTAAGCGCAGCGGTACCAGTGGTGGCAAAAAGACCGTACGCCGTGGTAAAGAGTCAGCAGAGGTACTGGTCGACCGCGCCCTTGCAGATGAGTCTATTCCAGAGCATATTCGCACCAAACGTGACTCGATAGTCGCTGAAGTAGAAAAAGGTCGTAGTGTCGATGAAACCATCAGCCTTATGCGTACCATCTTTGGCTAACCTGCCAGCACTTCAATAACTCTCCCCTCAATACGCTGCTTGCATTATTAATGTGCAAGCAGCGACTTTTTGCACCAGCCCCGTGCAGTATTTATGCAGCTAATGCTTTTATGATCAGAGACCATGAAATAAAATTCCAATATTTTTAATAATATAGAATTAAATCTCCGTTACTTTCAGATATTGGCCTTCCCTTTGCAGTCACTCTTTACAAAAAGTGTAATGACAACAATCAAATAAAAACTCTGCGTTCAATGGGGAAAACAGAATGACAAATAAACCTTTACTTATGCTACTCGGCGGATTAACTGCGTGCTTTTGTGTTTCAGCTCAAGCGGAAGTAACAGCAAATATTGCGGCCAGCTCAAATTATTACTGGCGTGGGATCACTCAAAGCGATGATGGCGCAGCGGTGTCTGGCGGCTTAGATTATAGCAGCGAGTCTGGGTTTTATGCGGGCACTTGGGTTTCTAACATCGACTTTGGCGACGCTGCCAGTTATGAGATGGATCTATACGCCGGTTACGCTGGTGAAATCAAAGGCATGAGTTTTGATTTCGGTTATATCCACTACGCCTACCCCGATGCCAATGGAGATATTGATTTTGGCGAGATTTACGCCGCACTTGGCTGGCAATACTTTACTTTTAAACTCAGCCACCTAGCCACAGCACAAAGCGACTCAACCATAGAAGAAGATATGCTTTATGCCGAAGTGTCGGCCAGCTTCCTCATTTTTAAAGACAGTGAATTAACTTTACATATTGGTCGCTCCAGCGGAGACACCGTGCTTGAGTGGACAGGTGAAGACGACGCTTATATGGATTACGGCGTGAGTTTATCTACGCAAGGCTTTACCTTTGGATTAGTAAAAACCGACTTAGACAGTAGCGATGATATTAAAGCTTACGTAAGTTATGGATTAGATTTTAATCTGTGATGACCAAAGGTGGGCGGTCTTGTGACAGCCGCACCACCTTATTTTTTACTTGCTGCAACACGTAGGGCCGAAAGGCCCTTTTTTGTGGCTGAATTTGCAAAACTGTCGCGTAAATTGGCTCCAATCCAAACACATACCGCTTTATACCAATTTGCTTAATTAAATGGTCTATTTTGAGGCGAGAAAATCTTGTCGATAACTCCGCTACCGCGTCCTGCTATCGCCAAGGTACCTACATCCTTGTAGGCAAGGCAAAATTTTGCTATTTAGTTGTTCTAAATGAGAAATTTTTAACGCTGTTAGCGTCAGATTTACTCCTTCAAATTGAGCAAGTATTAAGTCAAATTGGTATTATGGTACGCTATGCCCAGTAGACGCCGTCCAAATGCGATACCACTGCTCGCGACTCATGCTAAGTGACTGTGAAGCAAACGCGCTGGCAACTCGGGTGATATTTCCTGTTCCAAGCACAGTGGCAGGTTTCGATGGGTGCATGGCAAGCCATGCGTATACCACTTGATCAATTTCAGTGCTACCAATCTCTTCACCCACTTGTTGTAACACCGCACGGAGTCGTTTGGCTTTTTCGTCTTTGCTAGAGAATATTCTACCTCCCGCTAGCGGCGACCACAGCATAGGGTTCATCCCTAGCTGCTGGCACTGATCAAGAGTGCCATCGTCAAGCGCTTTCATCTCATAAGGTGAAAACTCAATTTGGTTGGTCACTAAAGCGAAATCGAGCCTCGATTGCAATAAAGCAAGCTGGCTAGGTGTAAAGTTCGACACCCCAAAATGAAGTACATCGCCGTTTTGTTTAAGGGTATTAAACGCATCGGCAACTTCATCGGCATCCATTAGATAATCAGGGCGATGGATCAACAGCACATCTAACCTATCCGTGCCGAAGTGCTTTAGTGACTGCTGCGCTTGGGCAATGATATGCGCCTTGCTTGAATCATAATGGTTTGCCTTTCCCGCTAATCCCAAGCTCGGAAATGCGGGCTTAATGCCACATTTGGTGATGATCCGAATGTGCTCTCGAATGCTAGGCTCAAGCGCTAAGGCTTTACCAAACTCCGCCTCACACTGATACTCACCGTAAATATCAGCATGATCTGTATCACGTATTCCAAGCTCAATCGCTTGCTTTAAAAAGCGTAAATTTTCTTGCGGCGTAATTTGCCAGTCTAAAAGCCGCCAAAACCCCAATACTAATGGGTCAAGTACGCGGGTGTTTGAGTTCATAACGTAATTCCTACTTTTGCAACCACTTGCATGGCTTTCTCGACAGCACTTTCAGCCGAGTCTGAGCGTGCTAACGCCACACCCATTCTGCGCTTGCCACTCACCTCTGGTTTACCAAACAAACGAATATCCGTTAGTGGCTCTGCAAGCGCTTGTGCAAGATTGTTGAACTGTAGTTGTGTTGACTGACCTTCGACAAGGATCACGCTAGATGCCGATGGTCCATGGAAGTGAATGGTGGGGATAGGCAAGCCTAAAATCGCGCGAGCATGCAGTGCAAACTCACTTAAGTCTTGCGAGATAAGCGTAACCATGCCGGTATCATGCGGCCTTGGTGACACTTCGCTGAAGTACACTTCATCACCCTTAATAAAGAGTTCAACGCCAAACAGACCCCGACCACCAAGTGCTTCCGTGACTTTTTCAGCCATGGCTTTACTGCGCTCTAGTGCCAACTCAGACATCTGCTGCGGCTGCCAACTTTGCTGGTAATCACCGTCTTGTTGCACATGTCCAATTGGTTCACAAAAACTCGTGCCATCGATATGGCGTACGGTTAGCAGCGTAATTTCATAGTCAAAATCAATAAAACCTTCCACAATCACTCTGCCCTGACCTGCACGCCCACCCTCTTGTGCGTAGTGCCAAGCGGCTTCCACATCTTCGGCGTTTCTAATCACGCTTTGCCCTTTACCTGACGAGCTCATGATAGGCTTAACTACACATGGCATGCCAATGCGTGCGACAGCGGCATTAAAGTCTGCCAAGGTATCAACAAATTGATAGGGTGAAGTGGCCAGCCCAAGCTTTTCGGCGGCAAGACGGCGGATCCCTTCGCGGTTCATGGTCAGCTGAGTCGCTTTGGCGGTTGGCACCACCGTGTAACCCTCAGCCTCTAATTCCACCAGCTTATCCGTCGCAATGGCTTCAATTTCTGGCACGATATAATCAGGTTGCTCTTGTTCAATAATCGCGTTGAGCTTTTCACCATCCAACATAGACAAGGTATAGCTGCGATCTGCTACTTGCATCGCAGGCGCATTGTCGTAGCGGTCTAATACAATCACTTCAGCACCTAAGCGCTTAAATTCGATGACGACTTCCTTCCCTAACTCGCCACCACCGCAGAGTAATACTTTGCAAGCTGTTGCGGAAAAGGGCGTGCCCAGAGGTTTGATTTTCATGATGATTCCTTGGTTGGTTTGATACCTCCATGGTAACGACTTTTTGTCATGCAAAAAAGCCAAGAAGTAGGCATGCAATTAAAACGCCCTCTACATACCTACTTTATCAACAACAAAGTGCTTGCTGTTACTTACTTTACGGTGACGTTACCATGCCAAGCCGGGTATTGTTCAAGTTGTAGTTTCAACTTATCACCTGATGCTAGACTACCCACACCTTTGGGGGTGCCAGTGAGCACAATATCTCCTGGTTGCAACGTAAAGTAACGCGTGATTTCATTCATCAACTCAATGATCGGAAAAATCATTAAGCTAGAGTCGCCATGCTGTTTTAGCTCATCATTTTGCCAAAAGCGATACTCTACGCCCTCAGCAAAGGTGCTTTCATCGCAAGGAATAAATGGCGTGATTGGACAGCTATTATCATAGGCTTTTGCTCGCTCCCAAGGGTGCCCTTGTGCTTTTAATTCACTTTGTAGGTCTCGCAAAGTTAAATCAAGCGCAAGTCCCACTCCAGCAACGTGCTTTAGTGGCTCTGCTGTATTTGCATCAATTTGCGTACCAATCAACAGTGCGAGCTCTGCTTCATAATGATGCTCACCAAGCGCAGCGTTTAAACATAAATCGCTATCAAATGTGACCAAGCTGGTAGCTGGTTTTATAAATAATAATGGGTTATCGGGGATTGGATTATCTAACTCTTTGGCATGTTCAACATAATTTCTGCCAATACAAACTATTTTACCCACAGGTAAATCCCATGGTACTAAATTATCGCGCTTATGCTGGTACATACTAACTCTCTCTGTGTGTTATACCAATTAGTCTTAATACTTGCTCAATTTGAAGGAGTAAATCACGGTATTGCTAGCCAATAAAAAGGCTTCCGAAGAAGCCTTTTCGACAGTATTAATAGCTACAGCGACTTGATATTATCAGCCGCTTTTTTATCAATCAGCTTTACAAACGGGTCAACCCCAGCGAACTTCGGTAAGTCCTTTACTTTTAGCTCAATTGTATTTGCACCGGATACAATCCTATGCTTTTGTAAATACAATAACGCATTACCTTCTTGAATTGTATCTGGATCTGCGGAAAACAAAGCGATATCGATTTGTTGTTCAAGCGGCACTTCTTCTTCATTACCTTGACCATCTGCGTGTTTTTTAGCAGCTTCAACAGTCAATGTAACCGTGTGCAACTCCCCTTCCTGCATCGCTTCTTGCACTTCAACCTCTGCAAGCTTTAGCTCATATAAAGTGATGGCATTAAATTGGTCATCAATAAACACTTGCTCTTGCTCAGTTGCATCCGTCTTTAAGTAAGAGATAAAATCTAGCGTTGTTGGGAATGAATCAGTTCTAAATCGATAGTCCGCGATAAAACGACTGAGTAATTTATTTAAGCGCGCTTCGCCTAACATGTCGTGTAGTGCTAACATCACCACCGATCCTTTGCGATAGTGAATATAACTTTGATTCACCGTTCTTGCTAATTCTCTCTCTTCATGAGTCTCAGTAGTACGGCCGCGGAGATAGTGATCAAGCTCATACTTTAAAAACTTACGTAAATTATGCTCGCCATACTTTTGCTTCATCACCATGATTGCAGCATATTGTGACAACATCTCTGAAAGAATATTTGAGCCCTCAACATTCGCGCCAATCACCTGATGCGCCCACCATTGGTGTGCAAGTTCATGGGCAGTAACGTAATACGGGACGTTGATATTGTCTGCATTTCTGGTGTCAGTGATAAAGCCCATACTCTCAGAGTAAGGTACTGTATTTGCGAAGCTTTGTGCAAAACTACGATAGCGAGGAAACTCAATAATGCGCATTTGTTTGTGCTGATAAGGCCCAAACGCATTTGAGAAATAATCAATAGAGTCCTTTATTGATTGCATCATATCATCAATATTCCATGCGTGGTCTTTGTGGTAGTACACCTCAAGCGCGATCCCTTTGTACTCCTCACGCTTTACTTCCAGATCCATCGACATGATATTGTAGAAATGCAACATTGGTGCATCCATTTCATACTGATAGGTAGTACGGCCATTATGGCTACTTTTTGACTTTAAGTATCCAGGAACCATTGCTACTTGTGAGGCATCTGTGGTTACCGTTGCAGCAAAGGTGACAAAGTTTTCAGCAAACAAAGGTTCATCGTGATACTGTGATTCCTCTATTTTATTTGCGAGTTTAATCGGTGCTAAACCGCGTTTACGTCGCTCATTTTTGTCTATTAACTGTTTTTGAATACTGTAGCCAAAGGTCGGGAACAACTCACTGTTATCAATAAAAGTGCCATTATGAACTAACATGGTGTCGCTGTTTTGATCTACAAACCCTAGCGTTTGTCGAACCACAGACATCGTTATTTCACGCTGCTCGTTAGGCTGCATAGGCTCAGACAAGGTTAACCATGCGTGGCCAAAATACTCATCATATTCCTCAAGCGTTGCACCCGGCATGAAAACATCCCACTCTATCGTATAGTCAGGTTTGTTTACCAAGAAACGCGTAATTGCCTGATCAGATTTATTTTCAACTTTAAGTTTAACAGTAGCCTCAATCCGGCGTGTTTTTGGATAGATCTCGGCATTGAGTTGAACATCTAACGGAGTTGGGATAGGCGCATCTTTGTACTGTGCAAACTGGCGCTCGTACTGCTCCGCTCGGTCTTCATACTCGCTTTGTGTTATAAACTGATTCAGAATATTGGTGTTGTAGTAGATATAGCTGCCGCTTGCAATGGCAATCACCACACCACTCGCTACCGCCGTTTTACCTATGGCACCAAGATTGTAACCGGCTTGCCTTAGTCGGGTCTTTAATGTTTGCCCTGCGCCTCTTGGCCAAAGTGAGTAACTCAGTGCAGCAAAAACCACCGCAAAGCCAAACCAATATAAGTTGTACCAATGTACCGCTGTCAAAAAGTGTCCGTAGCCATTAATATCCGAGTAAGGTGCTGATGGTGTGTCAGATATTCTCCACATATTGTGTTCAAAGCCGTAGCTGGCCATCACTTGAGAAGCGATAAAGTAAAGGACAAACAGTCCCATTCCCATATATTTGCTTGGACTTACAACTTGCAGTAAGAATGCAAAGCTCCCTAAGATGGCAAATGGTAAAGCAAACAAATAACCCAACCGAACCAAATACTGCGAGAGGTAAATATTATCAATTCCAGAAAATAACTGATAAACAATGGTGATCAACGCACCAAATCCACACAACAGCATGATCACACAGACTAGTGCAAAATACTTCGATCCCCAGAATACCCAGTTTGCAACAGGATAAGAGTCAACTATTTCACTCATTTTTGCTTCACGATCGTGCCAAACTAGCTCCGCACAATAATAAACCAACACTATGATGATCAATAACTCAAAACTACCTTGAACCATTTCTACAACCCTAAATGTGACAGGCCACACATCGCTACCATAGCGACCAGTAGAGCTCACCAAACTTGGGATTAACATTGCGAGGCTAAGGAGTAGTAGTACCAAAAACGAATAACTGAAAATGACTTGCTTAACTTCAAATCCAGTTCGGCTTAGAAATTGCGCCCAGCTATTATTCATATTCCCCTTAAACGTAATACGATTAGCCAGTGCAGCTGATTGACTGCCAGCATCTTTTGCTTTGCTGCTGGTTTTTTGTTTTTGTGGTAAGTAATGTGACTGGTTAAACACCACAGCTAACAGGCTCAAAGCAGCAAGCCCTAACCAGATCATACGGTTGTACAGTAGCTCACCACTGAGACTCAGTGTTGCGATATTACGCTCAGCAATAGTCCAATATTCTGACTGCGTGCTAATCGCTGACATGGCAAACATATCAAGGTACGCGGCCAAGGCGCGGTACTCAATATCAGTAAATAAGCCCCTTGAAACAATATAACCAACCAACAAAGCCACTGCGACTAGATACATTGATGCCATGCTTCTGAAGCGCTGAGCGACCATCACAAATAGGCTTGCCATAAAGAATAAGTTTGGCGCTGCTAAAAAACCAAGAGGTATGAGATAGTATGCCAGTTTGTTGGGACCTAACATCTCAGGCCCTAACCACTGCATGATAAGACCAACGCCAGAGCCAACCCAAACTCCAAGCAAGCACATGGAAAATACCAACATGGTCACAAGGTATGCACCAAGAAAACGACCTAGACGATATTGCACAATATTAATTGGTTTACTGAGCACTAACTCACTAAATTTATTTTGCTCATCACGAATAACTGAGCTGCCAACAAAATTTACCACCAAAAAGATAGAAAATACGGACATAATGCCAACAATCTGCATGATCGCAAATGGCGAGTTGACGTTTACATTCGCTGCACCACCAATTTGCACCGTATCTGAGATAGAAGCAAAAAATGTCAACAAAAACATAATTAGCGCAGTGACATAGAACGAAGGCTGACGCACAAAAAAGCGCAGCTCCGATTTCATCATGTTAAATAGCATCACCTTACTCCCTAAGCTGCATGACTATTTCGGTGAGTATGTAATGTAGAAAAGTAAACATCTTCTAAATCAGCAGGCACCGCTTCAAATCCATCGGGAGCTTGTGATGAAAACACATTAAGCAGTGTTTGTCCGGCAAATAAGCGTTTAGAGATAACCGGTAAGCTTTGCTCTAGCTCCTTTGCCTCAGCAAGTGTCACTGATTTGCGCCAGATCTTGCCTTGTAATTGCTCAGTAAGTGTAATCGGATTGCCTTCCAGTAAAATTTGTCCACTGGCTAATACCGCCATATTCGGGCAAAGCTCTGATACATCTTCAACAATATGCGTCGATAAGATAACTACTTTGCTTTCGCCTAGGCCTACCAACAAGTTATGGAAGCGGTTACGTTCTTCTGGGTCTAACCCTGCTGTTGGCTCATCCACAATCAATAGATCTGGATCGCCGAGCAGCGCTTGTGCAATTCCAAAACGTTGGCGCATACCGCCTGAGAATCCACTTACCGCATTTTTACGGTGTTCGTATAGGTTAGTTTGTGCAAGCAGCCCTTCAACAGCTTCTTTGCGCTCTTTTTTATTGTTTAACCCTTTTAGTATCGCCATATGATCAAGTAAGTCATAAGCACTGACTCTTGGGTATACACCAAAATCTTGCGGTAAATACCCCAATCGCTCGCGTAATGCGTGCGGTGTTTTTAAAACATCAATGCCATTAAATGTGATGCTTCCAGCATCCGCTGACTGTAATGTTGCGATTGTACGCATTAACGATGACTTGCCTGCGCCATTAGGACCAAGTAAACCAAACATACCTTTTGGGATCGAGAGTTCTACACCTCGCAAGGCATGAACACCATTGTCATAGGTTTTAGAGAGTCCTGATATTTCAAGCATTTTTATTTCCTTTATGGATTTTTATTATTGCCCTTTTTATAACATTTACCTACGTTAGTGACAATTAACATAAACATATCAATTGCAAATAAAAGTAAACACTGAAACACTAGGTCACACCCTTAATTTACAATCCCCAAGGAAAACTAACATGCAAGAACATGCCAACCACCCACTGACGGATTTTATCGAATACCCTCATGATGAGATGCTAAGTCGTGCTGAGGCCTTCTTGGAACACAGTAAAAGACGTCATAGTATCCGTGCTTTTAGCGACCGCTCAGTACCTCAAGAAATTATTGAAACCTGTATCAGAGCAGCAGGTACGGCACCAAGCGGTGCAAACCACCAGCCATGGCACTTTGTAGCAATTGGCAGCAAAGAAAAAAAACAACAGATCCGAGCTGCTGCAGAAGAGTTAGAGCGCTCTTTTTATCAAGGCCGTGCTGGTGATGAATGGCTAGATGCGCTAAAGCCGCTAGGGACCGATGCACAAAAACCCTACCTTGAGCATGCACCTTGGTTAATAGCGATTTTTAGCCAGAAAAAAGGCGGGATCCACGCTGAAGATAAAAATACCAATTATTACGTGCACGAGTCAGTAGGTATTGCAACTGGGTTTCTGATCCAAGCGCTTCATAATGCAGGATTAGCAACACTCACACATACGCCAAAACCAATGAGCTTTTTAACAGAGTTATGTGGTAGGGACAAAGATAATGAGCGCCCCTACATGTTACTTATTGCAGGCTACCCAAGTGATGAAGCCACTATTCCTGAACATGCGACAGTTAAAAAGTCACTTGAAGAAATAGCCACTTTCATCTAAACGATTTCCAACTAGCTGTTAATATACGGCTAGTTGCTCGCCCTCATTGAGCCCTGTGATCACAATCGTCTTGTTGCTACGCTCTTCCCCTAAGCGTATATAACGTTTATATCGCTGGCCATTTTCAACCACTTCTACCATCGCCAGCTGACCATGTTTACTGATCATCTGAGTTGGAATTTGAATAGCAGAGCGTTCACCAAGTACTAACTCCACTACCGCATACATACCCGGCACAACGCTACGCATCAGTGGCATATCAAGTTTAATGACAAAACTGCGCGCTTGACTGTCGGCAACTGGAACTATTTCCGACACCCTTGCCATTTGCGTCACCTCTAATGCGGGAATACGTACTTTAATTTCGCTGCCTAGCTGAATGTGTTTAACTTGCGCTTCTCGAATGGACGCTTCGATTTGCAATTGCAGTGGATTAAACAAAGAAACAATAGTACTGCCAGGACTCACCGTACTACCTGGCTCCTGTAAACGCTCAACCACTTTACCGGAGATAGGTGCAATTATCTGTGTGTACCCTAGCGCGACTTGCGCACTGCGAAGGGCCTCTTGTAATGCTCGGCCCTGTGCTTGCAGCTCATCGACACTGGCTTGCCATTCATCGACTTGATTAATCGCAATCAACCCTTTTTCATTTAGAGATTTGCTTCGTGCTAATTGCTTTTTGGCTTGCACAAGCTTTGCCGAGTTAGCCGCTTGCTGCGCCGCTACACGCTGTAATTCCGCTTTAAGCTCTGCATCATCTAATGTCGCAATTAACTGCCCCGCAACCACCTTATCACCAGCCCTAACACTGAGCGTTTTTAACTCGGCCAATAGGCGGCTCGATACTAGCGTATTTTCTTTTGCAACCACACTGGCTGGCACTTGCTCTATTATTGCAACCGAAGATGCTTGTACCGTATAGCGCTTACCTTGATACTGCGGTTGCTGCACTTTTTCCCCTGGGGCTAGCTTTTCCTGAAAACCACCAGCAAGCCACACCACCATAAGCAGCAAGGCAGCAATAGCAATGACAGGAACAATAATTTGATTACGAGACATGTGATGACTCCTGAGCTGATGAACCCGTGAGGGATTGAGCTGCTGCTGGTACATCTTTGAATACTAAGTAATACACAATTGGCACAACCAACAGCGAAAATAATGTTGAAGCAATGATGCCGAAAATAATTGCAAGTGCTAGCCCACTGAATACGGGATCTAAAATAATCACTAAATTACCTAATAAGGTCGTTCCTGCGGTGAGTAATACAGGTCGCATCCTAACTGTACCAGCTGTAATTAAGGCATCAATGAGTGTTATACCTGCCGAACGAGATTGATTAATAAACGCCACTAAGATAAGAGAGTTTCGAACTACAATACCAGCCAAGGCAATCATGCCAATCATGGCGGTTGCAGTGAATAGCACAGGCTCTGGAGCATCAGCAATTACACGCTCTCCAAACTGATTGAGCAACCAAAAACCTGGCATGATCCCTATCATGGTAAGCGGAATGGCAGACATAATAATCAATGACAAGCGACTGGATACGGTTTGTATACGTAAAATCATAAATATTGCTGTGAGTGCAAATACAAACGCAATGCCCATATCCCTAAACACATCAATGGTAATCCGCCACTCCCCCTCTCCTTTAAAGGTATAACTAGTGCCTTCAGGCATCGACCAACTGATACCACCGCCACTTTGTAAAAAGTTACGTGATGACCATTGGCTTTGAGGCAGCTGCTGGTTTTCGTCCGCAACGACATCAGCAATAACTTCAGCAGGTGTGCGGCCGTTGAGCTCAGCAAACACATAAATTACTTCTCGAAGATCTTTACGCATTATTACAGGAGCAGTATCTACAGAGGTTAGCTCGCCTAGTTCCGCAATTGCAACCAGTGGCCGTGCAGCTTGCGCTAAGCCGTATTCTTGTGCGCTTTTTGCTAAGTCTTGGCGGCCACGAACCTGCATAGCCAACAAGTTTTGCCATTGATTACGTTGGCTGTAGTTAACCCCCAGCTCAATGGGCACCGTTGCGGCTTCATGTTCGGTATAGAGAAACCCTGCTTGTATTGTGCCGCTGGCTATGGCCAAAGACTGATTCACATCCGCTGTGGCAATGCCAGAGAGGGCTGCTTTTTGCTTATCTACAACAAAACGTTTAAATACGGTGGGTGTTGCCATAGATGTGTCCACCTCTACTACATGAGGCTCTTGTTTTAGTCTTTTAGCAACTTGTTGAGCAGCCGCCTCATGGGTGGCACGAGACACAAATGGCTGGGCATATACTTCGGCAACGAGCGTGCTCAAAACAGGTGGTCCAGGTGGCACCTCAACAACTTTCACTTGAGTTAAACCCTGATTAAACTGCTGTAGTTTATCCCGCAGCCGCATTACCACAGCATGAGATTGGTGCGCCCGCGCTTCTTTATCCACCAAAAGTACACGCAGTTCAGCAAGGTGGGTACCATATCTGCGATAGTAGCCGCGCACCATGCCATTAAAGTCCATGCTTGATGGTTTACCAACAAACGCGGCAATGTCCGTCACTTCCACTTCAGACCAGACAACTCCCTGAATTTTTTTAGCCATCAAAGCCGTTTGTTCAAGGCTGGTGCCTTCGGGCATATCAATTAACACTTGAATTTCACTTTTATTGTCAAATGGCAGCAGCTTGAGCGGCACAACTCGAAATATCGGTAAGCTGATACTCGCAATAAACAGCCCAAGCACAATCCAAAGTACCCATTTGGCTCTAGTGGGGTGCTTTAGCAATGGCAACATCACTTTGCCATATAAAGAGGCTTGCGGGGCAACCGTTTGTGGTATTGATTTGGCTTGTAGTAACTTCTTAGATAACCACGGGGTCACTAAAAAGGCCACCAAAGTTGACGCCATTACGCTTATCGGCACATTAAATGCCATCGGTGCCATATAAGGYCCCATCATGCCAGTAATAAATGCAAGTGGAATAAATGCCATAATAATGGTCAAAGTAGACATCACTAGTGGCGATTTGATTTCTACCATGGCAGCAACAATATGCTTATCTTTATCTTGTCCAGCCCCACGGTGAATAAACCGATTTATATTATCAATCCCAGTGATTGGGTCGTCGACTAACAAGCCCAAAGAAAGAATTAACGCAAATAACGTGACACGGTTAATGGTATAGCCAAACGCCAAGTCTAGCCCGAGAGTGATGCCATAGCAGATAGGCACCGCTAACCCCACAACAATCGCTGAACGCCAGCCAAGGAAGATGCCAACAAATACCACCACAGTAAACACTGAAAAGGCCAAGCTTGAAGTTAGGTTATTCACCTTATCATTGGCTGTTTTGCCATAATTACGCAGTACTCTGACGCTCACTTCAGCAGGTAACAGCTGCTTCTGTAACTGATTGATAAGTTCTAGACTTTGCTCAGCAACAGTCACAGCATTACTGCCTTTTTGTTTTGCAACACCAATAGTAACAAGTGGTGCATTCATACCGAGGGTACTGCTTGCAAGCCACTGATAGCTTTCAGGCTCATTTGGCCCGTCACGCACCGCTGCCACATCTTTTAAGACAATCCCACGGCCATTAATCACGTTAACGGTAAGGTTTTCAAGCGCAGATTTGCCGCGGATCACATCGCCAGATTCAAAGGTATAGGTATGCTTTCCTGCACTTACTTGCCCAATCCGCTCAACTTGGTTACTTGCCTGGATTGCTCTTAGTACATCCATTGGCGTAGTGTGATGTGCAGCCAATGCCGCCAAGTCTAACTCGACACGTAATGCCCTTGTGCGCCCAGTAATTACGGTGACTTCACTGGTATCTGCAATAGTCTGCAACTGGATGGATAGCTCTTGTGCAAAACGCGTCAGTTCATAGTCACCATACAGAGTAGGGTTAGTACTATACAAACCCAACATGAGAATTGGCACATCATCCACTTCAATCGGACGGATCTGCCACTGCTTAACAATGCCGGGCATGGTGTGCTGATTGGCATTCAATTTTGTGTAGGTATTTAAAATTGCCCGCTCTCTGTCCTCTCCAACATGAAACCTTAATGTGACAACCGCGACTCCGGTTTGCGTTGTGGAGTATACGTGTTCTACACCGGGAATTTGTAATAGTAGTTTTTCCAGCGGTGTCGTCACCAAACGTGCGACTTCCGGAGATGCAGTATTAGGGACTTCGACATGAATATCTAGCATTGGCACAACAATTTGTGGCTCTTCTTCTCTTGGTGTCATCTGCAATGCAAATAGGCCAAGGAAAATAGAACACAAAAAAATAAGTGTAGGCAGGTATCCTTGTAGGCTTTGCTTAATCGCGCTATCTAGCTTTTGCATAACCCATGCTCCGAATCATCAGTTGGCACAAAAAAGCTGATACAGGCTTTCTAGCATTACCGCCACTTTAGGATCTGATACCTGATAATAGATGGTGGCACCGTCACGACGAGTTGATACAATTTCAGCTTTTCGCAGACTAGCTAAGTGCTGAGATAAAGCAGACTGCGTAAGCGGGACCATCTCATTAAGCTGACTAACACTTAACTCCTGTTTTTGCAGTGAACACAAAATCATCAAGCGGTTTCTATTTGCCATTAATTTGAGTAACGACTCCGCCTGCTCGGCATTTTGTGCCATTTGCTCAAGATCCATGCTGACTCCCTAATAATAAATTAGCACAAAGTATAGACACAAACATTAGCAATGTCTAATATTAGAATAAACTAATATAATGTAATTTCATTATGACCTTATACCAATTTGCTTAATTAAGTGGTCTATTTTGAGGCGAGAAAATCTTGTCGATAACTAGGCAAAAATTTTGCTATTTAGTTGTTCTAAATGAGAAATTTTTAACACTGTTAGCGTCAGATTTACTCCTTCAAATTGAGCAAGTATTAAGTCAAATTGGTATTACATCCTCTACTTCGTTTAGTTGCTGGGGTGGTATTTGCAATTTCCTGACTGCTTACACATTTTGTCAGTCTCGATTGAGTCTGGTTGAGTGCATTTATATGTGTCAATTTGGTGCAGTCTGCGTTTACAAACTGGTGTCCGATGATCACCATTTTGAAGAAACTTGGCACTCAGGACAGGTAAGCCATAATGAGACAAATAAACTTATAAGGAGTGACGTATGCTGATATCTGCCCAAGATGTCTTAAAAACGGTAAAACCAAATCAGCGCTGTATCGATGCAGCGCAAGCAAAATCAGAAATTACCCAAAACAATGGCTTGGTCATTGACGTTCGAGAGCCCGCTGAACATAGCCAAAAGTCGGCTAACGGGGCAATCAACATTCCTCGCGGTTTATTGGAGTTTAAACTTCCAGAACTGGAAAAAGACGCAGACCGACCAATTTATTTGCACTGTGCTGCCGGTGGCCGTGCTATTTTTGCCGCAGAGCAACTTACCCGTATCGGTTACACCAATGTCAGCGTAATTACCTGCAAAGCTGACGTAGTGTGTGACACGCTTTAAACACATTAGACTCTCTTTTTGTTGAGGCACTGAGTCATAAAGTTTTATTAAGCTCAGTGCTTTTTCTGACCTCCATGTCTTACCCAACCTTAATATTCGCTATAAAAGCATAAAAATCATTAAGTTAATTAATTTTATAAATTATTGTCATATGACAGTTTAAGCGCTGACGTAAGTGTGTCGGCGTGTTTTAATGGAGAAACAGGCACAGTGGAGACAACAACTTAACTGGAGTTCAATATGTCTGACTTAGAAAAACTAGAAAAAGCTACCTACAAAGTATATTTCCAAGATGGAGATCACCAGATTGCATGCTGTGCAAACGTTCTAAATGGCTGTGAGTATGTTTTCGTTGATGATGTTTGTGTTTCTAAAAAGCGCAACTTTTCTTTTGGAGGCACCCATAGATTTACTTTTGCAGATCAGGACTATGAAGCCAAATTTTGTGTAATTAACAGTTTTACTTTTGAAACTGAGTGCCTATTACTCAAAGGAAAAAAAATACTTGGTCGACAATCAAGCACTCCAGTAAATGAAAAATTGACCTTATCCAAGATCATATTCACTTTTATGGGTTACGGCCTGGTTGCCAGCATTTTCTTATTCACTCTAGCCTACTACTTGGGGCGTTGGTACGGCAGCACCGTACTTTAAAAGCTCATCAAGGATGTAGTTCATGCAAATAAATAACAATACAGTAAAGCAGTTACGAACCGAAAAGAGTTGGACTCAGCAACATTTAGCAGATGCTTCTGGAGTTAGTCTACGCACAATTCAACGCGTCGAGAGCGACGGGACGGCAAGTAAAGAGACTGTCATGAGCTTGTGTGCAGTGTTTGAAATCTCCCAAGCCAAGCTTCTCGATTTGACTGGCATGCTCCAAAGCAAAGGAGACAAAGCTGAAAAAACAGTGAGTTACCATTTATTCTTGTTTACTGCAATCTTATCCCTAAGTGTTGGGGGCGTTATTGGCGCAGGCCTAATTTATCTATTAATTCGATAAATACCTTATTTTTATAGCAGCCGAAATCTATAAAAAGGAGTGCTAAAACATAGCACTCCTTGATTTTCCTACGCGCGGTTTGGAATAATTTTGATTTCTACTCGGCGATTTTGTGCTTTTCCTTGTTCAGTTTGATTACTTGCAACAGGTTGGGACTCTCCCATCCCCTCTGCATATAATCGTGCCGGTAATACTTGTTGTGATAACAGGTATTGCTTCACACTATTAGCACGTTGCTCAGACAAGGTTTGATTGAAACTCGCTGATCCCGTGGAATCTGTGTGACCAACAATCGTAAGGAATGTCTTGTCGTATTGTTGCATCACACGCGCAATGCCTTGCAATGTGTTATAGAAGCTCGGGCTTATCGCGGACTTACCACTGGCAAACGTAATATTTGAAGGTAACACTAAACGCATTTGTTCACCTTCTCGAACGACTTCTACGCCAGTCCCTGCGAGCTCTTGGTTAAAAGCTGCTTCCTGCTTGTCCATATAATTACCAATAGCTGCACCGGCGATTGCACCAACCGCAGCACCAATTGCTAAGCGCTTGTCTTTATGATTACCGGTTGCTTTTCCTAGCACTGCCCCTGTCGCCGCACCAATCGCTGCGCCTTTGCCGGTATTATTCATTTCACACCCTGACAGTACAGCGACAACCACCACACCCACTAACACATTTCTTGCATTCATCCTAACACCTGAATTCATTTCGACCTGATTGTGCACATTGTTGCAATAAGTGATTAACGCTCGCTGAAGTGCGGCTTATTTTACTGTTACGGTGTTACTGTCGAGACATGCTGAGAAATTGGTGGCAATTTATATTTTGTCACAACCGGATCGAGTTTCTTTTCCACTGCTAAACGCTGCATAGCTTGACGAATTCGCTGTGCTAGCACTGTGCTATGAAACTGCGTACTCATTGCCATATGACCGTAAATAGCCTGACTATGGCGATAAGAGACCTTTTTTAACTTTTCAATGGGTTGGCCTAATACTTCCATCGCAACTTCAGCGGTATCTTCAACTGCAATCACCAAATCCACTCGGCCTTTTAACAGCAAATCAAATGCCACTCGCTCACTAAATACAGGGACTTTATTGAGCTGTCTATCCGCGTCAAAGCGAGGATAAAATACGCTACCGCGCATGACGGCGATACGATTGGTATAGAGATCCGAATATTGTTCAACTTCAATATTACTGTCTCTTCTGGCATAGAAGACAAAAGAGGAGGTCAGCGCCATATAAGCGGGATCGACAAAATCTATTACTTTGTCTCGCTGTGGTGTTTTGATAAGCCCCCCCATCACATCCACCTCTCCTTGTGCTAGCAAACGCATACATCGTGAAAATGGGCAGGGAACTGTGTTTATCTGATAATCAATATTGGACTGTGCGCGAATAATTTCTAGAATGTCTAAGATTAAACCGTGTACTTTGCCATTTTCCGCAATAATGCTGTATGGCGGGGCGTGATCAACAGCAACATTTATTTGCTGGCTATAAACAGAAAAACTTGCCAGTAAAGCAAACAAATACCGCAATAAACTCATTTGCATAATCATTGTCCAATTGTAGCTGTTACACCAGTTGGCAAGCTGGCACTAAACATACCAAAGTCATAAAATTGTCATATAAAACTGTAAGGATACAAGGTTAACAATATCACAAGGTATACTATGTTTTTGAAAATATTTTATCAGTTTTTTTTACTAGGCTGCACAAGTTTTGGAGGCCCTGCTGCCCATTTAGGATTTTTTAAAAAACACTTTGTCGATAACTTGAAATGGCTCAGTAGTGAACGCTATGCCAGCATGATCAGTCTATCTCAGGTTCTCCCAGGACCGGGCTCTAGCCAAGTGGGGTTTGCCATTGGCCTTGAACGAGCAGGGATAATAGGTGGAATAGCCGCTTTTTTAGGTTTTACGCTCCCCTCCTTCTTGCTAATGCTGCTACTGGCATTAACAGCTGGTCAGCTTTCAGGTTCTGCACTTGCGATTATTGACGGTCTTAAGCTGTTTGCAGTAGTGATTGTCGCCGATGCGGTACTCAGTATGGCTAAAAGCTTCTGTAAAACCATGGCACTTAAAATTGTCACGTTTATTGCAACATTGATATTACTATTTTTGCCAAGTTTAAACGCTCAAGTAGGGCTACTCGCAGTACTCGCCGTTGTCGGTTATTTTTACGCTTTTAGTAATGTACCGAGCCAACAAAGTAGCCAACACACTTACCCTAACTGGCCCGTGCTTGCAGTCTTCATCGGTTTATTCTTACTGACCTTTGCGGCACTACCAACTCAGATCTTCGCCGAGTTTTATCAGGCAGGTGCATTGGTATTTGGCGGTGGACATGTTGTTTTACCATTACTACAAAGCAGTGTTGAGAACATCCAGCAAGAAACCTTTTTAACCGCCTATGCAGCCGCACAAGCAATCCCAGGACCAATGTTTACCATAGCAAGCTTTCTTGGTGCAATTGCCGAGCAGACAAACCCAGTTTTGGGTGCTGCAATAGCGACACTGGCCATTTTCTTGCCAGGTCTGCTATTAATGTGGGCGTTTCATCAGCAGTGGCAGTCACTCATCGCACTACCCCGCTTTGCTAGTATTAGCGCGGCATTAAACGCCGGCGTTGTTGGTATTTTAGCGGCGGCATTATATCAACCAATTTGGCAGTCTGCGGTACATAGCGTGCTGGATTTAGTGGCTGTGGTGGCGGGTTTTATCGCCTTGAAGTGGTTAAAGCCGGCGATCTGGCAATTACTCATCGCCTTTATCGTATTTGGGCTGATCTCAGGCAGTTTGTAATACCAATTAATTCAGAGCCCTATTTAGAGGAAAGTAAATCTTGTCGGTATGATTTACTTCCTCCCATTATGCAGACATTAACACAAGCTGGGGTCGCTTATGCCTTAATCGCTTCTCAGATTAACTACCTCTCACCAGCTCTCACCTTGACGCGATGCGAACCAAAATAGTCACTGACACTTTGATATGGACGAAGACCGAACGCAGGCATTACACTGAGCATATAGTCAAGAATATCCGCCTGTAAGTGCTCATAAACCACCCAGCGCTTATCACGGCTGAAGCAGTAAAACTCGAGAGGCAAGCCATGTTGAGTCGGCGCAAGCTCTCGTACCATACATAAACACTCTTGGTTTATCGCTTCATGTTGCTTTAAATAAGCTTCACTGTAGCGCCTAAACAGCCCGAGATTAGTAATATCACTGGGTATGTCGTCGAGTGATTCAATTAAGGGGTATTGTGTGGTTATCGCTGCTCGCTGCGCTTCGCTTAACAACTCGATACTAGTAAAATCAATATGAATTGCACGTTTAATACGACGTCCCGCAGACTCCTGCATTGCGCGCCAGTTTTTAAATGAATCAGAGATAAGCATATAGGTTGGTATTGTGGTGACAGTGTTATCCCAATTTCGCACTCTGACTGTATTTAAACCGAGATCTATTACTTCTCCATCCGCGCCAAAGGCATCTACCTGGATCCAATCACCAGTAGTCACAAGCCGATTAGCGGCGATTTGAATGCTGGCGACCAACCCTAAGATAGTATCTTTAAATACTAAAATAATTACAGCAGCGATCGCACCAAAACCTGACAGAATATAAGTCGGCGATTTATCGACCAGAATGCTCACCACCAAGATAGAGCAGACAATAAAAATCAGTAACTTAAGAACTTGTATAATGCCCTGAATGGGCACTTCCTTCGCAAATGGAAACAAGTTATAAACACCGTTGGCTAAGTTCACTAAACTGCTAAATAGAAAGCCTGACGCGACAACCAACAGTACATAAACCAAGCTCTCCATAACCACAAACACCCAAGCAGGTGCAACAAACAAACGCTCATGATAAGCAGAAAAAACCAAAAGGCATAAAACAAAGGCAAAACGCCCGCTAAACTTACTGAGYTGTGGTGCAAGGTGACCTATTTTTCGCGGTGAAATATGACGGGCAAGGTTCTCTACGTTAGGCAGTACAAGGCGCCTCACAACCCAATATAAAAATAGTAAGCCAACTACCGCGATACCATTCGTGAACAAGGCACTGATCACAGTGCCTTGTGGTAATGCTTCTAACCATGGCTGGACAACATCATGGAGGTGGTCAAACTTCATAGTTGCTTTATCTCCTCACTGAGTGTGTCTTCAGGTGCCGATCGGCGTAGCCAATGCGCTTCTAATTGGCTGTCTTTGCGCTGCCATACTGTATTCATAAAAGCTTGAAACTGTACTCGGTAGGCCTTATCACTTTGATAGTTACCAAGGGGAATATCCGCCATTGCAATATAATCTATTTTTATATCTATCGTATCAACACGTCCAAGCATAAATGATCGGCAAATATGTTCACCGTCTAACTCATAGACCAACGTCGCATTAAGCATCCCATCAAGTTGATCAGAGAGCACCTCTAAAGCAAAAGCAACACCACCTGCTTTTGGTTTGAGCAAGTGTTTGAAAGGGCTTTGCTGTCGTTGATGTTTCGCTTTTGTATGGCGAGTACCTTCAACAAAATTGATCACCGTTGTTGGATGGTCACGAAAGTTACGACAGCTCGATTTGGTGCGCTCTACGTCCATGCCTTTTAGTTTGGGGTTTTTAGCGATCTGCGCTTTACTTGCCCGCTTCATAAAAGGCATACCCATTGCCCACGCGCCAGTACCAATAAAAGGAATATATTTTAGCTCATCTTTTAAAAAGAACTTAGGTGCGGGCAATACTTCCATGGCACTAAGCACAACAATATCCAACCAGCTGAGATGATTAGAAATTAGCAAATACCAACCTTGCGCATGCAGCTCTTTTGGCAAACGTACATGGATTTTATCGCTAGCAATACGCAGCCCAATGTGATTCCCTTTGCACCACATACCGTAAAAAAAGTGCAGAGCTGTTGAAATAAACTTTAAGGGTATCAGTAGCTTTACGATACCGAGCAACAACACAAGTAAACCGCACACAAAGGTGTTAACCAACAGCCAAGCGCTGGCTGAAAGTCCAAGAAACCACTTAGGTAGTATTTGTTTTAACATCACAACTTCCTTCTACTACTATTTTTCAGCAAGCTCCACCAGTTGCGCATCTTTAGCTTGCCACAGCGCGTTTAATTCAGATTGAAATCGCACTCTAAATTCAGGGTCATTGGTATAATCACCAATTAAGTTTGCGCTTACTGGCATTACTTCTACCTGAACGTTTACTGACTTCACTTTACCACCAATAAAATCAGCGAAGGTTGGCACCCCGTCAGGGTAGTGAATGGTAACATTCACTACTTTGCTGATCTGCTCTCCCATCGCTTGCATTACGAATGCAATGCCACCGGCTTTAGGTTTTAGCAAATAGGTAAATGGGCTTTTTTGCTTAGAATGCTTTTGCTCAGTGTAACGCGTACCCTCAACAAAGTTTACAATACTCACTGGCATTGTTTTAAACTTTTCACATGCTTTTCGCGTTGTTTCTATATCTTTACCCCGCAGTTTAGGGTTTTTCTTCAATTGAGATTTACTCGTTCTCGTCATGAATGGAAAATCTAAAGCCCACCAAGCAAGTCCCAACACGGGAACATATAATAATTCCTTTTTCAAAAAGAAATTTAAAAACGGAATTTTGCCATGTAACACTCGCTGTAATACTAATATATCCACCCAGCTTTGGTGATTCGCAATGACCAAGTACCAATCGTTACGTTTCAACTCACTCAACCCGCTCACATTTAATGTATATGGCGCGATAAGATTTTGACTCATTGAGTTACAAGCAACCCAGTTGCTCGCACAAGCTTTGGCAATATAACTCATCACTTTTTGCAAAGGTGAAATCGGAATTAGTTTTAACAGCCCACAGATAAAGATGGGGATAAACCAAAATATGGTGTTTAACGCATACAGTAACAAACTGAGCAATTTTCGAATAAACGACATTCATTCCCTCATTGTGTTTTACAGCTTGTGCGTATCATACCTTGAAAATTACGCACAATTAAGCCGACCAGTGGGTCGGCTATTTTTTATTCTTTATTATAGTTTGAGCTATTAATCCTCAAAATATGTGTACCCTTCAAGACCTGCGTTTAATTCTTGCAGATACTGAGTTTTAACGGATTCAGGAAGGGATAACGCCGCAATCTGTTGTGCATAATTGTTTGATAGTACGGTTTTGTCATAGTGTACAAAACGTAGTACATCTTCGACACTATCACCCTTAATCGCATTAGTTAGTGTGTAGCCATCTTCACTAAGCTCAACATGTACAGAGTCAGTATCACCGAACAAATTATGTAAATCACCCAAGATCTCTTGATAAGCACCGACTAAAAACATCGCCACATGGTATTGCTCGCCCGGAACATACTCAGGAATAGGTAAGCTTGACTCAATACCAGCCCCTTCAACATAGCTGTTTATCTGGCCATCAGAGTCGCAGGTAATATCCTGAATCACAGCCCTTTGTGTCAATGGCTGATTTAGCTTATCGATTGGCATGACTGGAAATAGTTGATCAATCCCCCACACATCAGGCAAAGACTGGAACAAAGAGAAATTCACAAATAGTTTATCTGCTAACTTTTCATTCAAGTCATCTAGCACTTCTCGGTGCGCACGCGCATTTTCACTTAAACACTCACGCACTTTATGCAGCGTGGTGAAGTATAATTGCTCAAGTTGCGCCCACTCTTGCATGCTGATCAACCCATGTACATATTGATCATGGGCGTCACTGAATAAGTGCATAGCATCATGATAGGTCTCTAGTGCCATCCTAGGAGTAAGTTGTGACAACGAGTGCCATAACTCTTGCAATACCAGAGGGCTTGTGTCTTTTGGCTCCACAGGCTCCATCTGATTTGGCGCCTTCTCAACATCAATTACGTCGGTGATAAGTACAGCATGATGCGCTGTTAATGCGCGACCAGACTCAGTGATAATATCAGGGTGTGGAAGGTTGTTAAGTTCAGCAATATCATGAAAAGCATGTACTACATTTTTTGCATATTCTGCCACGGTATAATTCATCGAACATGAGCTACGTGAGCCAGAACCTTCATAGTCAACGCCAAGACCACCACCGACATCAACAATACGCAATGGTACACCTAGCTGAACTAATTCTGCGTAATGGCGAGCACATTCTTTTAGTGCACGCTGAATATCGCGGATATTCGCTATCTGAGAGCCAATGTGAAAGTGTACTAGCTGCATCAAGTGCAGACGATTATGAGACTTTAATCGCTCTACCGCTTGTAGTACTTGACTTGCTGTTAGGCCAAATTTACCTTTTTCACCACCTGTGTTTTGCCATTTTCCTTTGCCCACTGAGTTTAAACGGATCCGGATCCCTATGGCAGGCTCTACGCCTAAATCATCGATTTCTTGCAACAGTGTATCTAGCTCGGAGAGCTTCTCTACAACAATGTTAACTTGATGCCCCATAGCTTGGCCAATACAAGCTAAGCGCAAAAACTCACTGTCTTTATAGCCATTGCATACAATCGTAATTGGTTGCTGCGCGATACCTAAAATCGCCATTAATTCTGGCTTTGAGCCAGCTTCTAAGCCAACTAAACCACTTGGATGCGCCAGCAACTTGCTCACAACTGAGCGCTGCTGATTCACTTTTATTGGGTAAACACAAGTATACTGGCCCTGATAGTCACGCTGCGCGCGAGCAGCAGTAAAGGCCTGCGTTAAGGTATCAACGCGGTGTTTTAGAATATCAGTAAAGCGCACTAGCACAGGTAAAGTAAGTCCTTGCGCCTTAAATTGTTCCGTTAATTCACACAGAAGAACAGGTGACTTCGTTCGGTCACCGTCAGGAAACGCCACTAGTTGACCCTGTTCATTAATATCAAAATAGCCGTCACTCCAGTGCGTGACGTTATAGATAGAACGTGCTGTTTGCAGACCCCAAGTCATTACTGCTCTCAATTAACTCTTCATAAAGCTTCATTCTAATACGCAAGACTGGTCAATGCGACCTAAAGTTGTGTTTTCACTACCTTACAAATTTTAAAAATAACCACAGTGAGATCAACACCAATATGAGGCAAAGTACAAAATGTTGGCTAAAATTGATTGAGCAAAGGCGCAACCACTGGCAGAATTGCGCTAATTTTTATCAAGTGTGAACACAATCATGGCAAACTTAGAAGCAAACCGTTGGTTTACTGAAATTAGCGACCGCGATGGCAGCGCATTTTCACTTAGAGTCAACAAAAAATTAGACGAAATCCAGTCTCCTTTTCAAAAGGTAGAAATGTTTGAGACCACGGATTTTGGTAACCTGATGATCATTGACGGTTGCACTATGGTGAGCACGCGTGAAAACTTTTTCTATCACGAAATGATGAGTCACCCGGCATTATTTTCACACCCTGCACCAAAAAATGTGGTGATCATTGGCGGCGGCGACTGTGGCACATTGCGTGAAGTATTAAAGCACCCTGGCGTTGAAACCGTAACTCAAATTGATATTGACGAAGTTGTGACGCAAATGTCACTGAAATACTTCCCAGAGCTTTGCGAGTCTAACAATGACCCTCGCGCAACCGTGATGTTTGATGACGGCATCAAATACATGCGAGAAGCACCAGCTGAGTCCATTGACGTAATCATTGTTGATGGTACTGACCCTGTTGGTCCTGGTGAAGGCTTATTCAACCACGCATTCTACAAAAGCTGTTTAGCAGCGCTTCGCACAGGCGGTATTATGATCCAGCAAAGTGAATCACCGCTAATGCACATGCCACTGCTATTAGAAATGCGCGATGCAATGCTAGAGGTCGGCTTTGTTGATCTGCAAACTCTGCCTTTCCCACAGCCAATCTACCCAAGCGGCCTGTGGTCAGCAACGATGGCACGTAAAGATGAAAAGTTTGCCGGATTCCGCGAGCAAGATGTTGATAACGCAACATTTGATACTGAGTACTACAACACAGGTATTCACAAGGGCGCATTAGCAACACCTAACTTTATGAAGCGTGCATTCGAAAAGTAAGCTAACCTCGCTTACTACTATCAAAATTTATAAGGGCATTAATTGCCCTTTATTTTTTCCAAAAACAGCTGCTTTTGTTCCGGTGTAGCTTGCTGCCACCAATAATCCAACATGCCAACTACATCTGGATGAGCTGATTTAGGTGCTGCTGGCGCGTCAGGCTGTGTGGGATTACTAGGTGTCGAGTAACGTGGCGCAGTCACTTCTGCTGATTGGCTTACTATCGTGCTCACTACTCTAGGCCTTTCTTGAGTAACCACCAAGGTTGTGGCTAACGATTCATTAGGCGCTTGCAGCATAATCAATGGCTGGGCGGCAAATGCTTTTGCTGCGACCACATTGTCAGGGCGATTAAATTTCACATCATATTGCCCATCTGTATCGATACTGATTATTGCCCAGAATGGCTTAGACTCAACGGTTTCGTGGTCGTCATAGCCCACCTCATACAGGTCGGTATAACGCATTTTCACTGCATATTCACCACTTGCTAAATCTAGTTCTCTGACTTTCGAAAAAAAAGAGTGCTCGATGGTCTTATCATTCACCTGCAATGGAATTATTTCTTCGGGAAAGCTGAGTAATGCAGCGTGGGAGAATGATGATAAGAACAGTCCCGCTGTTACAAGTGTAGATTTTAAACGCATCTATTCACTCCTTCGTTTATGGGTTTAATACCAGTTATCTTAATTGAGGTTACTGCATAGTCAGATATATCTCCAGCCTTTTTCTATGTACTCAATATACTATTGAGTATCTACAATAGTTGGTTATGCTAGGCATATCATTCACTAATTAAGGAAGAACGATGAGTTCAGAAACCATTTTCACCAAAATTATTAACCGGGAAATACCTGCTGACATCGTATATGAAGATGAAAAGGCATTGGCATTTAGAGATATTAACCCGCAAGCCCCATTTCATGTTTTGGTTATCCCAAAAACAGCTATCGCAACCATTAACGATGTAACGGAAGAAAACTCACACCTCATCGGACACTTATACGTGGTAGCTGCAAAGCTAGCGCAAGAGTATGGCTTTGC
This sequence comes from Pseudoalteromonas sp. J010, assembly GCF_003934235.1. Taxonomy (NCBI): domain Bacteria; kingdom Pseudomonadati; phylum Pseudomonadota; class Gammaproteobacteria; order Alteromonadales; family Pseudoalteromonadaceae; genus Pseudoalteromonas; species Pseudoalteromonas sp. J010. The sequence continues at coordinate 44,703 of NZ_RDBW01000002.1, forward strand.
TGAAGACGGCTATCGAGTCGTAATGAACTGTAATGAACATGGTGGACAAACGGTGTATCATCTTCATCTGCATGTTTTAGCAGGAAAAGAAATGGGTTGGCCTCCTTACCAAGATACGAAGAAAGGATTAGCCTAAATTATTCCATGTTAATTTATGTAAATAAGTAAGTTATTAATCAACATTATTAAAAACTTACTTATTTCAACAAATTACATTCTGATACATATTCTGCACATATTTTTGATCCATTATTTCACTTTCGTATATAGCGGATTTATCTATCTTGTACTAAAAATTCTAATACAAAAGGTCTGAATCCCATGTTAGCATTGATAAATTGGAAAAAATTAGAGTGTGTCCAAAATGAGCAGTACTGCTTTTTTGTTATTAGATAAAGAGCCTGTTAACACCATTGGTATCAATGTGTTACAGCCATTGTTAAAAACTCAGGGACTGGATGTAACAACAGGAACTGATATCTCAGAAGTGCCTGAAGGCACAAGATTACTTTTCATTGAAACCGCAGTGAATGATTCTTGGGGAAAACTAAAAGAACAACTTGTCAATCTCAAGGTAAAATGTGACATCGTGCTGTTTAACTTAGATGAAAACCCTGAATTAGCGAACCGCGCGCTACTCAGTGGTATTCGAGGTGTATTTTACACCACTGATAATGCCGATGTGCTAATGAAAGGGATCCGACTTTTACTCGAAGATCAACTTTGGTATCGCCGCGACGTAATGTGTAATGTTTTAAATCGCATGCTGCAATTTAATAAGGATGCTCTACATAAGCTTACAGAAGGCGATATAGAGCCAATCAAACTTACTAAGCGAGAGAAAGCGATTATTGCGTTAATGAGTAAAGGCGCGAAAAACAAAGAAATTGCTGAAGAGTTAAACATCAGTCCTCATACTGTAAAAACACACTTATATAGTGCATTTCGTAAAACTAAATGCCGTAACCGCATTGAGTTATTATCTTGGGCTCAGCAAAATATCCCGGACGAAATACGTTAACGATAGATTTCGTCAAATCCAGTACAATATATTTGATTAATTAACCTGAGGTTTGGATAAGGAATGTTCTAACTCATTGTTGCTAAAGCACAACTTAGTTTTTCCTTATCTAGCCAGCAAGTTTTAGGGAAAACACCGCTCCCGCGTCCTGCTCTCGCTAAGGTACCTACATCCTGTAGGCAGGCGAATTTACGCAGTTAGCGCTAAAACGGGCTGCTAGAAAGACATTAATTATCCGCGGCTCAGGTTAAGTCAATGGCTATCGCGCAATAGCGCCCCCCTTGAAGCACTGCCTTTCTGATCTCAGTGCTTCATTACTTTACTGCCTCAATGAATACCTCTATGCTAAGTTTTTATCATTATCAAAAGCAATTTTAGGTACATGCTCGACCCAAAAACACTCTATCTCACAAGTATCGTGATGACGGCCATGATGGCGCTTCTCACTTTTTTGACATGGCGAGCAAATAAAAGCACACCAGGTACGCTACTATATATCTTCTACCCATTGGTATTACTTGCAGCAATTTCTTCTTTTGCATTACACGGATACTTTGAAAACTGGCAAACAATTCCGATTGCCAACACCCTCCTTTTCGCAGCATCCATTATCCACTGTATGGCTATCAAGCAGTTTTTGGAAGTACGAGGTCATGCGTTCAAAGTGTTTCTGGGGTTTACCGCAGTGCTCTTTCTTTTATTGCTTTATAACAGCCTTATCGACCCAAACTTGCGAAATCGGATCCTGATATCCGATTTACAACATTTAGTAGAAGCAGTCTTACTGCTCTATTTTTTTACTCGCTTTGCGCGCACAAAATATCCGAATGGGAGCATAGTCTATATCACTATATTGATTATCATCTTGTTCATCTTTACAGGTAGATCGCTGCTGATGGGAGAGGTGACTCACTTTTCTTTGTTTAAAGAAAACTGGTTCAGTATTACCATTTTCTTCAACGGGGTACTTGCTCCCATTTTTTATGCCACGGGAATGGCATTGCTGTGTAATGAGCAAAGAGAGAAAAACCTCAATAAGTTGGCACTCAAAGCGCAGCAAGATCTTGAACTTAGAGGCATGTTCTTATCAACTATTAGCCATGAAATTAGAACACCGCTCAATGGTATATTGGGCAGCGCACAACTTGTGCTTGGCAGAACAAAAGACAATCGCAATAAAGCATATTGCGAAGCCATCGTAAATTCAGCGGAATCTTTAAACTTACTTATTGATAAGGTGCTGGACTATGCCAGCTTAGAGCAAAGCGATGAAGCACTCTACGAGGAAGATGTGGAGCTTAGAAGCTGGTTACAAAATCTTTGCTTGTTACTCAGCCCTTTAGCAGAGCAAAAAAAGCTGCATTTTGAATTAGTATATGAGCTACCTGATCAAGTTTGTTATTACTTCGATCAGCAAAAATTACGGCAAATCCTCATCAACCTTGTTGGTAACGCCATCAAATTTACCGACAAAGGAGAAGTGAAACTCAAAGTTGAGATCCTAAAAGACCAACAGATTGAACACAAGGTTCGCTTTAGTATCATAGATTCAGGCCCTGGTATTGAAAAGGAAGACATTAGTAAACTCACCGAGCCTTATGTCCAAAGCAGTGCTGGTAAAATAAAAGGAGGCACCGGTCTTGGTCTTGCCATTACAAGCCGGTTACTAAACCGCCTTGGCTCACAATTGAGTATTCAAAGTGAACTCAACAAGGGAAGTCAATTTAGTTTCGATTTACTTCTAAATATTGGGGAGCTTAGTTTGGTTGAGCAACGTCCTCAGCACGAAAACTGCATTACCGGTCTAACTATTTTGTTGGTCGAAGATTTAGAACTTAATCAAAAAATTGCAATCGAGTTTATGGCTGAGGATGAGCATAAAGTGAAGCTTGCCACTGATGGCCGCAGCGCTATTGATATGCTAGTGCAGTACCATTTTGATGTCGTGTTACTGGATATGAATTTACCTGATCTCTCAGGTCAAGATGTCTTAAAACAACTCAAAAGCTGTGAGCACAAAAATAAGCGTACTCCATTTTTAGCGTTTACAGCCAGTTTAAGTCCGGATGAGGTCAAAGAGTATCTCGCACTTGGGATCCGAGACATTGTGGGTAAGCCAATTAAGCAAGAAAAACTTCGTCAGGCTATCAGTGAATCTCAATCCCCCAAAAAAGCAGCAATTAGTGTTGAACTCCCAGACGTACTGTACGATGAAACTGCCGTGAATGCGTTACAGTCAGGCTTTAGTGAAGATGAAGTATCCTCTATTTATAATGAGTTTGTCCTCTCTGCTCGCAATAAGCTTATTCATATTCAACAATTGTTAGAACATGATGAAGAGCAGTGCATCAGACTACTTCATCGTCAAGCAAGTACCGCTTTGCAACTAGGCTTTAATCGCTATGGCGCGAACTTAAAAAAAGCTGAGCGCCGACTACTAGACGGTAAGTCTTGCCATGACGAACTCACCGACGCTATGACGCTATGGCAAGAAAGTCTGGCCGCATATCTGCATTTTGTGCGTAAAGAAACGATGGGGTGACACCATTAACCGCATGTTATTCGACATCCCCCATAAACTTGTTCATGCTAAATGCCAATCGATATAAACCACTATGTACTAAGACAAGTCAGTGGCTGACTTGTCTTAAACAAAAACGATAAAATAAAGGGAACATCTATGTCTTTTTTTAAGTCGCCAATAGCCGCAGCGATTAGTGCTGCTGTTATCGGGTTTAGCCAGCCAACTATCGCTGATGATAAAGTTGCCGCGACACCTACCGAAGAAAAATCAACGAAAGGCTGGGACGTACTTAACCCTCCTGGTGATAAACAAACGATTACCATTGATACCAATGAAACAACATGGAGTAATCTGGATGTGAGTCCAGATGGTAAACATATTGTTTTTGATATGCTTGGCGATCTGTATATCATGCCCATAAGCGGTGGAAAGGCCACTGCGCTCACCGCAGATATTGGCTGGAACATCCAACCAAAATTCTCACCTGATGGCAAAAGGATAGCGTTTATCTCCGACCGTGCCGGTGGCGACAATTTATGGGTAATGGATGTTGATGGTCAAAATCTACGTCAAGTATCTACAGAAGTGAACAATATTGTTCACAACCCAGCATGGTCGCCAGATGGCCAGTACATTGCCGTAAAACAAGGTCAAGTAACGGGCCGAACTATCCCCGGTGGTTCAATCCGCATGTATCATATTAGCGGTGGTAAAGGCGTATTAGTACGCGAGCGCTTGCATGGCGCTAAATCACAGAAGAACGTTGCTGAGCCAACCTTTTCTCACGATGGTAAAAAAATCTATTACTCGGTAGATGCAACATCGGGAGTGCGTTGGGAATACAATAAAAATGCACTTAAACCTGTTTTTGAGATCCGCAGCTGGGACTTAGCGACAGGTGAAGAAGAAACCGTGATTAGCGGTGCCGGTGGTGCGATTCGCCCAACCGTCAGCCCTGATGGTAATTCAATCGCTTTTGTAAAACGTGAAGACAATGGCGATGAAATGGTCAGCGCACTTTATACAAAGAATTTGCACTCAGGTATTGAAACGCGTATTTACTCAGGGCTCGATCGTGACTTGCAAGAAGCCAATGGCGCACACGGTAATACCCCTTCATTTGCCTACACACCTGATGGCAAGTCTCTGGTATTTTGGGCTAAAGGTGTATTCCACCGTGTAGATATTGATTCAAAAGAAGCACAAGTGATCCCAACCAGAGTCATTGCTGAAAAACAAATGACTCCAGCACTTCGCTTTGCTGTCGATGTTGCACCAGATACTTTCAAAGTTAAGCTTGCTCGCTGGTCACAACTCTCTCCAGATGGTGAGACCGTCCTTTTTCAAGCGCTTGGTTATCTTTATGTGAAAGATATTGAGTCAGGTGAGATTAAGCGTCTAACCAAACAAACCGATCACTTTGAGTTCTACCCAAGTTATTCACGCGATGGTAAATCAATCGTATACACAACTTGGAATGATAAAGCGCTTGGTGACGTAAGAGTCGTTTCTGCAACCGGTGGTAAAGGTAAAGTGATCACTCAAGAGCCAGGACACTATATCTCAGCAAGCTTCTCTGCGAATGGCAAACAAGTACTATTTAAAAAAGTCACTGGGGGCTACTTACTCAATGGTGATTGGTCAATGCACCCAGGGATCTACCTAGTTGACACATCTGGCGGTGAAGCTAAGCTCGTTACCAAGCATGGTGACAACCCTCACTTTGGTGCTGATCCTGAGCGTATTTATTTTTCGATGATGAGTGATGAAACTCATAGAGAATTAAAAAGTGTTAATTTAAATGGCCAAGAAATGCGCAGCCACTTTAAAGGAGATTATGTCTTTGACTTTAAAGTGTCACCCGACGGTAACTACGTTGCATTTATCGAGCACTTCAATACATTCGTTGCGCCATTCACTAGTACAGGTAAAACCTTATCAATTAATAAAGGTGAAAAGGCTTTCCCGGTAAAGCAAGTATCAAAGTATTCCGGCGATTTCTTAAACTGGAAAGCTGATAGCAGCGCACTAACTTGGGCATTCGGCCCGACACTTTACCATCGTAAGCTTACTGACACATTTGCATTTATTGATGGTGCTTCAAATCAGCTAGATGAGCTCACCGCAGAGGGGATTGATTTAAGTTTTACGCATCCAGCAGATAAGCCTGAGGGTATACTTGCGCTAGTAGGTGGTAAAGTAGTTACCATGCGTAATGCCGAAAAAGAGCAAGAGGTCATCGAAGATGGGGTGGTTTTAATCAAAGAAAACCGCATTGTAGCCGTTGGTAAACGCAGCGAGGTAGAGCTCCCTAGCACAGCAAAGGTTATGGATATCAGTGGTAAAACAGTTATCCCTGGCTTAATTGATGCGCACGCACATGGCAGTTATGGAAGTCGTAATTTACAGCCTCAACAGAACTGGAACCAATACTCCAACTTAAGTTTTGGCGTAACAACTATCCATGACCCCTCAAATGACTCGTCAGAAGTATTCTCTATGGCCGAGTTGCAACGAGCAGGTTTAACCGTGGCACCTCGAACCTATTCCGTTGGTCGTATTTTGTATGCTGGACATGCACCAGGCTACAAAACACCAATTAGCAATTTAGAAGATGCACAGTTTCATGTTAAACGCTTAAAAGATGCCGGTGCTATCTCTGTTAAAAGCTATAACCACCCTCGCCGCGAAACTCGCCAACAAGTGTTAGAAGCTGCAAAAAACATGGAAATCATGGTAGTACCTGAGGGCGGCTCCAAGTTCCAGCACAATATGAACATGATTGTGGATGGTCATACTGGTGTCGAGCACGCGTTACCGGTTCCTAATATTTACTCTGATATTGAACAAATGTGGGGGCAAACAAACGTTGGCTTTACACCAACATTTGTTGTTGCCTATGGCGGTATCTCAGGTGAGGAATATTGGTATGAGCATACCAATGTTTGGGAAAACGAACGCCTAATGAGTTTTGTGCCTGAATATATTGTCAAACCAAGAGCTATCCGTTCAGGAAAGGCACCGGAGCGCCATTACAATCATATCAATGTTGCCAAAACAGCCAAGCAACTCCGCGACAAAGGGGTGACTGTACACATAGGTGCTCACGGTCAAAGAGAGGGCTTAGCTGCACACTGGGAACTATGGTCTATGGCACAAGGGGGCTTCACACCGTGGCAGGCACTGAGAAGTGGTACCATTGACGGCGCAAGATACCTTGGTATGGATCATGACCTTGGCACCATTGAGCAAGGTAAATTGGCAGACTTAGCGATTATTGATGGTGACGTGCTGTCAAACATTCGTGACTCAGAAAAAGTCGCTTATACCGTAATCAATGGCCGTATCTATGATGCTGCTACCATGAACGAAGTCGGTAACTATGACAAGCAGCGCCAACCTTTCTTCTTTGAAAGTGGCTCACAAACACAGATGCACCCTGCCACTGCCGAGTATATGGAAGAAAAAGCGCATACTTATCACTGGAAACACTAACGCCCTATTTGGTTAGTGGTTTGAATAAAAAATGAGCCTACTTATTGTTTAGCGCTCTGGTTATTTGATACCTAGAATAGCCCGGTGATTTACTCACTGGGCTTTTTTATATTTTGCCTAGATCTTAACCAATACTGTTCTATGCTGTTATAGATACCTCTATCACAACAGGGAATTAGGTTATGTCTGGATTTTCACAATTCTTTCGCTCGCTTAATCTAACCAAGAAACTCATCTTTGCTTTCTTAGTTGTTGCGCTGGTGCCACTAATCGTGATTATTTCTATTGCCCTGAACTCGGCATCGAATGCGATGACAGCACAGATATACTCGCAACTTGGTGCGGTTAGTGAAATAAAGAAAAGCGCAGTCTTACGCTACTTTGATACTGTTGAGAATAAACTCGATGCGTTTACTGCAAATCCTTTGATCCCCATTATGGCGCAGGAATTTGTAACCAGCTTTACAGCTCAGGAAAGCGGTCAAAATAGCACGAAATTGAGCCGTTTCTATGACGACGTATTTGTTCCTAAATTTAACCAAAGCAACTCCTCTGGTATTGCTACCACAAACTTGATAGACAACCTCTCAGGCACTGGGCTTGCATTGCAAACTAGATATTTAGCAGATAACCCCTACCCGATTGGTGAAAAGCATAAATTTATCGAAACGGGCCACTTGGACGACTATGACCTAGCCCACCGTAGCTATCATCCCTACTTACTGAACGTTGCTGAGATCAATGAATTTTATGACATTTTCATTATTGACCCTAATAGTGGCAACATTGTTTATTCTGTATTTAAGGAAGTGGACTTTGCGACCTCTCTTGAAACTGGGCCTTACTCAAACAGCAACTTAGCTACTCTATACCAAGAGTTGAAACAAGTAACAGACCCGAGCGTCAGCGCTTTTGCTGATTACAGCCAGTATTTACCTTCCTATAACGCCCCAGCTAGCTTTATCGGTAAACCTATAGTAATGGATGGTCAAATCGTTGCGATTATAGCGATTCAACTATCCATTGATGCAATTAACGCCATCATGACTGAGCGTGAAGGTCTAGGTGACAGTGGCGAAACTTACTTAGTAGGCCCTGAAGGGCTGATGCGCTCCGACTCTTTTTTAGATCCAGAGCATCATTCAGTGGTCAATTCTTTTCGCTATCCAGAGCGAGGAAAAGTCGACACTGTTGCCGTTTCACAAGCATTGAAAAATCAGTCTGGACAGCAAATCATTGAAGACTACAATGGCGAAAAGGTACTCTCTGCCTTCACGCCCGTTGATATATTTAATACACGCTGGGCATTACTTGCCGAAATCGATGAAACAGAAGCCTTTTCTTCAATCACTTCGCTGTCTCAATATCTTACACTCATACTCGCCATCACGATAATTCTGGTGCTGTTTGTCGCATACTGGTTTTCCAAAACACTTACCAAACCTGTTCGTGAGCTGGTTGATACGATGAAATCTGTCGAGCAAGAAGGTAACTTTTCTCTTCGAGCCCCAGTTCATAGTGTTGATGAAATAGGGTTAAGTGCACAGGCGTTTAATTCTTTGCTAGATGCGTTACAACTCTCCATTACAGAGGCTAATCGTGTGATGAACCAAATGGCTTCTGGTAAATTTGACGACCGAATTAAAGTGCCATGCCGAGGCGAATTAGAAACACTCAAAGAAGCAACGAATCACTGCGCCAATACATTAAACCGCGCAATCTCAGAACTCAATGACATTTCTATTGATATGGCGCAGGGTCGCTTCGATACCAAGCTAAGCGTCCCCATGTCTGGTGATTTGGAAAAGCTCAAACATAATATCAACGACTCCCTCTCATCCATTAACTCAACCATGAGCGGAATTGTCCATGTAATGACAAATATTGAACAAGGTAACTTTAAAGAAAAAGTGACAGTTCCGGCAAAAGGAAAATTAGCGCAGCTTAAGGATGCAGTGAACAACTCGGTACAGAGTTTAAGCAGCGCAATTGACGGGATAAGTAATATCATGTCAGCAATGAAACAAGGCGACTTTTCAGTTCAGCTAGATGCACCTTTAGCAGGGCAACTCGATACGCTCAAACAAGATATCAACTCCAGCATGGCAAACTTAGACAAGGTGATGAAAGAGATAGGCACCGTGATGGCAGGGGTCAGTAATGGTGATTTTAAGCGACAAGTGAATGTGGCAGCGACAGGACAGCTTGCGCAGCTCAAAGATGACATTAACGCCTCAATTACCTCTGTCGATGTCGCTATATCTGAAATATCGACCGTAATGATGGCCATCAGTCATGGCCGCTTCGACAGAACGATTCAGTCTGGAATGTCTGGTCAACTAGACAACCTGAAAACCGACATAAACCGCTCTGTAAATAACCTCAATCAAGTAGTCGAAGAGTTGGGTAGCGTGATGGGAGCGATGTCTGAAGGTGACTTTAGCCAAAAAATAGCGCTACCGCTACAAGGGCAATTGCAGCAGCTTAAGGACGACGTAAATGACTCAACACAACAAATCTCTGATGCAATTACCGAGGTGAGCAGCGTGTTGGCCAATATTGCTAAGGGAGACTTAAGCAATAAAGTCGAGGGAGATTATCTTGGTGTGTTTGCCGCATTGCAACACGATACGAATACCACTATACAGAAGCTGACGAGCGTAATTGAAGGGATCCAAACCGCAGCCAATTATGTTGCCCAAAGTGCAGGTGAGATAGCGGCAAGCAATACAGAGATTAGTCAACGTACCGAAGAGCAAGCCGCAAACTTAGAGGAGGCGAGCGCCAGTACGGGCAATATGTTAGACGAACTGACAAAAGTTTCGAATCAATCTGGAGATGCCGTAACCCTTGCAAGAAATGCAGAAAATATTGCAAAAGAAGGGGGGAGCCTGTCGTCTCAAACCGTCGCAGCAATCAACGAAGTAAATAAAGCCAGTAAAGACATCAATGAAATTGTTTCTGTTATTGATGGCTTAGCATTTCAAACCAACTTACTTGCATTAAATGCTGCGGTAGAAGCGGCTCGTGCAGGTGAAAATGGCAGAGGGTTTGCTGTTGTCGCAAATGAAGTGAGAGAATTGGCTGGTAGAAGTGCAGCATCGGCAAAACAGATAAAAGAAATCATTGCCAACAGCAACCAAAAAGTAGAGCAAGGCACAGAGCTTGCCAACGATTCAGGAGAAAAACTGGAGCAAATAGTAGGCGCAGTGAGTGATGTTAATCATAATATCATTAAGATTAATGAGTCGACTTCGATGCAGCAGCAGGCCATAAAAGAGGTTGATTTAGTGGTTCAGCGATTAACTGACCTTATTCAAGAAAATTCAGCGATAACGGAAGAAACCATGGCTGCGGCTCGGCAAATGGCTGAACAAGCCCATGAAATGCGTACACAATTGAGCTACTTCCACCTATCAAAAGATGAATACCGTGCAGAGCGTGAGGATGGAGAGCTATTGGTGCACCAATACAATGCCTCATAGTAGCAGTTTGTGACGAATTCACCCAGCATGGCTGGGTGAAGCGTCTGATCTTCGCTTTGCTTTAAACCAGTGGCAGCATTACGTCAAAGCAAATGCGTCGGCATCCAGATACGCTGGAAAACGGCTTTTGTATTCAGCTAGTTTATTTGTATCTATCAGAACAGTAATAACCCCAGATCTTTCATCAGCAACAGAGTCAAGGGTATTACCATTAAAATCAATAACCTTGGTACCGCCATCATGCTCGGTCCCATAACCGTCCTGACCGACTCGATTTACTGCCAGAACAAAGCATTGATTTTCAATAGCTCTAGCTGCGAGCAAAGTATCCCAGTGCGAGCGCCGTGCTGCGGGCCAATTCGCGATATTAATCATCACGTCATAATCATTGTGGTTGCGTTGAAAAACAGGAAAACGCAAGTCATAGCAGATCTGCGGTAAAAATTTAACTCCGTTTAATTCGAACACTTCACGGCACTTCCCAGCCACCACAAAATCCCCCTCATTGCCTAAACAGAATAAGTGCCTTTTGTCATAGTGGCATATCTCTCCATTTGGCTGGCACCACACCATACGATTGGCTTTTTTCTCTTCATGCGGAATCAATATACTAGCAGCCACCACAGCCTGAAAACGCTGAGCACACTGCTGTAAAAACGCGATGGCTGCTTCAGCATGATGCTCAACACCCTGCTCTTTTACCGCAAACCCAGTAGCAAACGTTTCTGGTAGCAAGATTAAATCACTGTCCTCCAGACCTTCGAGTAACTGTTCTATCTGGGCAAAGTTAGCTTCTGGCGACAGCCATTGGATATCTGTTTGAACAAGAGAAACGGTTAAAGTTGACATAAACGTTTTGCAGCCTCTTCTAATGTCTGGTTTTCCTTAGCAAAGCATAATCTAATCACTTTGTCTTTAGGCGCTTGCTGATAAAACACACTAAGAGGTACAGCTGCAACCCCCACCTCGGTCACCAAATAGCGACAAAATGCAACATCATCAAGTTCAGAAATGGCACTGTAGTCCAACRATAAGAAATAAGTGCCTTCACTTGGTAACAACTCAAATCGACTCGATGCCAATGCGTTAACGAGCACGTCTCGCTTGTGTTGGTAAAATGCACTTAATTCATCAACATGTTCAGGCTGCTCAGCTAACATGTCTGCTAGCGCAAGCTGTGCTGGAGTAAAGCTCGAAAACGTTACATACTGGTGGATCTTTCTAAACTCCATAGCCATCTGTTTTGGCGCCACACAGTAGCCCATTTTCCAGCCTGTGCTGTGGAACGTTTTACCAAAGCTGGAAACCACAAAGGCACGTGCAAATAGCTCAGGATCCGACAGCACACTTCGGTGAGCAAAGCCATCAAACGTGATGTGCTCATATACCTCATCACTAATAAGTAGGAGATCATGCTGCTCTAGTAATTGCTTCAACTGTGCTAAATCGTCGCTTTTTAGGGTTTTTGCGGAAGGGTTATGAGGAGTGTTAATAATAATAGCGCGAGTCTTGGCAGTGATACTCGCGGCGACTTGCTGCCAATCAATTTGGTAATTCGGCGCAGTTAACGCAATGTGTACTGCTTTACCTCCAGCCAGTTCTATCGCAGGCTCATAAGAGTCATAAGCTGGGTCAAATACGATGACTTCATCTCCTTTTGATACAATAGCCTGAATAGCCACAAACAATGCCTCAGTCGCCCCTGACGTCACCGTGACTTGCTCTTGCCCTGACACATTCACCTGATAACGACGTGCAATTAATGCTGCGACTTGCGCTTGCAGGTTTGGTATTCCAGCCGAAGGCGCATATTGGTTCTGACCTGCATGAACATAATGATTCAGCTGTGACTTCAGATAATCAGGTGCATCAAACTCAGGAAAGCCCTGAGATAAGTTAATTGCACCATGCTCATTAGCTAATGCCGTCATTTGGCTAAATATACTGATCCCGACTTCAGGTAACTTACTTTTCACTGGCAACACTCTCTTTCTTATGGTGCTAATCATGAGTGGATGCTATCATTGCTCAAAATAGATGTATAGCCGTCCAAACGCATTTAATTTATAGGTGTAAGATATGCACACACAAGCCGCAAAACTCGCGCTTATCGAAGCAGGAGCTTGGGTTGCTCAGCAAGGCTGGGTTCCCGCGACTGGTGGTAATTTTTCTATCAAAACAGACTCTGGCTTTGTTGTCACGGCCAGCGGCTTTGATAAAGGCAAATTAACCCCTGAACAATTTTTAGAATTAAACTCTGAGGGTGCCATAGTTGCGGGCAGTGGTAAACCTTCCGCCGAGACGGCTTTGCACCTTAAGTTATATGCACTATGCGACCACGCACAGTGTATTCTGCATACTCACTCAGTCGCTGCGACAGTATTATCACGCTACATAAAAGGCGAGCAACTACAGATCTGCGGTTATGAAATGCAAAAGTCACTGTCCGGTATTCAATCGCATGAAGAAACCTTATCTATTGCTATTTTTGACAACGACCAGGACATCGAGCGACTGGCACAACACGTGGCTCAACGTCATCAGACTACACCGATAAGACATGGTGTATTAATACGAGGGCATGGATTGTATGCAGTTGGACAATCAGTACAAGAAGCCCGTCGCCATATTGAAGGCCTAGAATTTTTGTTTGCCTGCGAACTAGAACGCATAAAATTGGAGGGGCGCCAATGATCAAAGCAATACTAACGGATATCGAAGGAACCATTACCCGCATCTCTTTTGTCAAAGAGATACTATTCCCGTATGCCACGGCGCATTTACCACAATTTATTCGCGACCATCAACACGACGTCGACGTTGCCGAGCAAATTAGTGCCGTAAGAGCGGAGTTGGATAATGCTAACGCCGATATTGATACCGTGATCACAGCACTGCTTGAATGGATTGCGGCTGATAAGAAAATCACGCCATTAAAACAACTACAAGGTCTTGTTTGGCAGTTTGGTTATAAAAATGGTGACTTTACCGGACACCTGTATGAAGACGCCTACCAGTTTTTGACCCAACAAAAAGCTAATGGCCGAAGCTTATATGTATACTCCTCAGGCTCAGTAAAAGCCCAACAGCTCCTGTTTGCACACTCTGACTACGGTGACATCCGTGCACTTTTCAGCGATTATTTTGATACTAAAGTGGGCGCTAAGCAGGAAGTTTCAGCATACCTGAACATTATTGCCACCTTGCCGTACGAGGCAGAGCATATTCTCTTTTTAAGCGATATTGTCGCAGAACTGGATGCTGCAAAGGCAGCAGGTATGAAGACGTTGCAGCTATTTAGAGATGCTCAATCAACATCAGCAGAGCATCCAGTCATATCAAATTTTGATCATTTTGATGAAGGGGCATTTTCATGAGTCAACTCACCATTTTCTCCGCAAACAACCCAAACCAAGCGCTACAGCAAGTGCAGGATGCAAACACAATCGCATCTTTACTTGCAGAGCAAGGCGTGCGCTTTGAACAGTGGCAGGCCACAAAAGACATCCACTCGGACATGTCGCAAACCGAGATTATTGATGCCTATCAACACGATGTTGAAAGGCTAAAGGCGCAGGGTGGCTATCAAACTGTTGACGTCATTTCACTTGCAAAGGGCAACCCAAGCGCCCCAGAGTTACGACAAAAGTTTCTTTTTGAGCATACTCATAGTGAAGACGAAGTGCGCTTTTTTGTTAAAGGACAAGGGTTATTTTGCCTGCACTTAAACAACAAGGTATACCAAGTACTGTGCCAGCAGGGCGACCTTATCTCAGTGCCAGAAAACACACCACACTGGTTCGATATGGGCAGTGATCCAGAGTTTACGGCAATTCGCCTATTCAATAATCAAGAGGGATGGGTAGCAAGCAGTACCGGCTCTGAGATTGCAAAGCAATTTCCACTACTTGATTGATCCCAAACTGAAAACCCGGAGCAAGGAAGCAACTGCTGAGTCTAGGTTACTTCCTTACATTAAACCCCAACCACTAAAGTACTTGCCTCAACAATATCACTGCTTTTTTAACCGTAACTAACTCTTGCAGCGGTTAATTCCCAAAGATATAAGTAATAACTGCTGAATATTATTTTAAAATCTTTGATAATATCGGCATTAGGATCTGTGTACCTTTCAAGTTTGTTGTTGCAATAGTTTGAGTGGTATTTATACAAGGTAGTGCCTACGTAGCATAGTGTGTCTATGTGAATCAGGCGATAAAGACTATGTGCTACTACAAAGTCACCTTACCCTACTCCTATGTTGAGCAACGCAGCAGAAGTGCTAATAGAGCTCAGCGTTTTGGATTTACCTGAGTGCGCGTTGTTCATTGTTGCCCAACTTTTACTTAGATTACTTGGCGGCAAGTCGAGCGCAGTGAACAAGACACACTCAGAGGAACAAAAATCAAACAGCAAAGGTCAACAGACCCCAAACAAATTGATATTACTGGTCACTAATTTGGTATTTTCATGGATCTCGAAACAACACACCCGAACTATATTGATATTGGATGCTGGCAACTGAATACAGCCACGCAAACCATCAGTAATGCCCAAGAAAGTAAAGAGCTAGAACCATTACTTTTCAAAGCACTGATGTATTTTATTCAAAATCAAAACCGGATCATTACTCGCCAAGAGCTTGCGCAAAACGTATGGCATCTTAGCTTTGTTGATGATAATACAATTAACCGTGTCATATTCGAGCTAAGAAAGCAGCTGGCTTCTGATCTGCAACCGAAACCAGTGATTAAAACGCACTACCGAAAAGGCTATAGCTTTACTGTACCGCTAGCAGATGCAGCGGAGTTGCCCCCTGAAGCAGAGACCGCTGTTTGCAAAAAAAGCAAAGCATCAAAGCCTTATAAATATTATCTTATTGCGTTTACCTGTTTTGTCTTGGCAGCTATTGCCATCACCCTGTATGTAGAAATGCCCCGTCAAACTACTGAGCGTAACCGTCAGCCACCACAAGCTGCAACATTTAACAATCAAATACTCTCGTGGTATCGAGGCCATCATGGCAAATTATACAACTCTCCAGATCAGCGCTACCTCGCCTATAGCTTTAAATCCGCGACCAATGAAGCGAATACACTAGGAGAGATAAGACTGATGGATCTCACCACCCAACATGAGAAGGCGCTAAGCATACCGATAAACAGTTCCATTTTAGGGTGGTCCGCTGACAGTAATTGGATTTATTATCTACACCAAGCCGAGCGCGACTCAGAGCAACCGGTATGCGAATATCGCAAACATCGCCTATCTCCAAACACCGTTAACCGCGATCAAGCTTTATTCCCATGCTCTGGCGGCGCTATCAACGCAATATTTGATTTCGGCCAAGCACAAATAGTGTATAGCCGACGGGGTTATTTAGGGATACCTAGCCTCGGAGCCATTTATCGTTATGACCTTAATACACAAAAAGAAACTCGGATCACGACACCCAGCAATCATGGTTTTGGTGATCGCCTGCTTGCAATCATCCCCGACACACAACAGTTGATTTTTACACGTAACATTGGTGATAAGGTTGAGCTATTAGTCACCACACTCAATGGCCATAAAACCTTGAAATTAGCTGAATATCCACATTTGTTATGGGCTGCAAATTGGGATCCTAAGCAAAAAACAGTGTTGTGGTTTGACCATGACAGCAGCGAAATAAAGCGTTATTCAATGCAAACTTTAACTGAGCTACCACCTGTTAGGGTAGCAGTAGAGCCAACATCTTACGTTTTGCCGATGTCAAAGAGCCAGCTACTCATGACGACTTATGGCTATGATCATGATAGTTATGTCATTGATTTAAAAACGGGCGAGTCAACAACTTTTGCTAAACCCAAGATCTACGAAGTGATTATGGCCTACCTTGGAGAAGGAGAGTTTGCCTACACGGATTCGGTCTTTAAGGACACCGAGTCATATACTGTAATTCGAATCGACCAACATCATAGATATAGCCCTATCACACAACTGAGTGCTGGATATTCAATCATTGACTCCGATCCTGCCGAGCAGCAAATATTGGTTAAGCAGACAGTGAATAAAGTCGCCCAAGTAAGAGCTTTAGGCTCGCTCAATATACTATATACGATGCCAGATAACGAAAAAAATGGTGACACCCGCCTACACAATAATCGAGTGGCACAGCTGCGCGCCCATGAAATAACGGATGATAAGATAATTGAAGTGATCTCTATCAGAGATCAAAAGAGCACAACTCTTCCTGCTCGCAATATTGTCGGTATTGACTGGTATGACGATACCCAGCTCGTCACGCTATCGAGCAATAGAGACATCGCACTATTGAACGTTGTAACCACCGAAGTCACCCCGTTAATATCGGGTGAAGCCCTGCACCATAACTTGAAAGGTGAAAAGGTCAGACCCATGATAACGGCAGCTAACGGTGATATATACCTTTATAATCGACAGTCTGTATTTAAGCTTAATGACGATAACACCCTTGAAACCGTTCTGGATATAAAGTCCGTAGTCAATGCCGACTCTAGCATCTACTATTTAGATGCACATGGTAACAAACTGCTGATTTCTTACATCTCTCGATACCATAATGAAATTAAGTTATATCAACGCTAGGGCATGCCAGCACAAATAATAGATGGCATCGTATTGGTACTCAATTACCACGTGTTTGCCATCCTCCTAGTAACTAGCGAAAATACAACTTAGATATGCGCTTATTTGTCAAAAGTCGAGTAAAAAAAATGGCGAGCACAGAGTGCTCGCCACGGTTGGGATCAATTTGGTTAACTTATTGAACGGTTAATGTTTTCACTTTAAAGCCCTTAGCTTCTAGTTGCGTTGTCAATGAAGGCGCATCCCCCACTACAATGTAAGTCATATTTGTTGGTGCAAGGTGCTTAGCAGCTAATTGATTTAGTTCTTTTTTAGTCACCTTTTCGATAATGTTAGCCTGTGTTTCTACAATACTTGAATCAACATTATGTGCGTGCATCATTGCAAAGAAACTTAATTTCGCAGCTGGTGTTTCATATTTCAGTGCATCTCGCTGGGCAATGGCATTTTTTGTAAACTCCACTTCTTTGTCTGTCAGTCCCGATGTACTAACCAATTTTAATTCATGTTGAATTTCGTTTAGTGCATCTGCCACATTTTCAGCATTAATTCCAGAAGAAATCACATAATGTCCTGTGTCTCGATTTCCTGAGAAAGTGCCACGGATACCATAGGTGAAGCCTTTATCTTCTCGCAAGTTTTGCGTAATACGGCTGTTAAAACTATTTGAGAATGCAAAGTTCATAATTTGACTTTTAAAATGCTCACCTGATAAGTCTGCAGCCACAGTATGCGTTGCCACCCTGATCTGCGCCTGAGGTGCATTTTCTTTGTGTACAAGGTAAATCGTATTGCTGTCTAACTGCGCAGGTGTTGCCTCAACCATAGTAAGCTCACCTTTACCCTGCCACTTAGATAGTGCACCTTCCAATGCCGCAATGAGTTTAGGCTGCGCCATATCAGATACTACCGACAATTTACTACCTTGCGGGCGAACTTGCTTGGCGTAATAGGATTTAATATCGGTAAGCTCTAGCTTTGCAAGCTCGTCAACAGTAGGTAACCAAGGTTTACTGTAGTTTCCTTTTGCATACATCACTTCATTTAATGCACTATCCGCTAAAAAGTCAGCACTATCTCGCTCTGTTTTACTGTACTCCATGACAAGGCCTTTCACTCGATCAAAATCTGATTCAGCAAATTTAGGCTGCAATAACTTCTCAGCCAACACCGCTAATGTTTGCGTTAGATTCTTCGTTAAAGTCGACACCTCAATTTCAATATGCTCAGGCTTAGCATCAAATGATATTTCCGCACCGAGTTTAGCTAACTGCTGAGCGAGTTCTGATTTTGTATGTTGAGTTGTCGCTTCTGTTAGCATTTCAACCGTTAATAATGCAACACCTGGTAATTGCTCTGGGTCATATAAGCGACCTGCTGGAATTTGCAATAGTAAGGTTGTAGTAGGCGTTTCAGCATCTTCTGCACCTAACACTTCAATACCATTCATCGTTTTTGTTTTCCAAAGCTTGGGTAACGTAATCGTTTTTGCAGCACCAGAGGTAGGCTTTATACTACGGTCAAAAGTATCTACGATAATAGGTAACTCTACCTCAGCTTTTGCCGTTTCAGTGCCTGCTGGTTCGAAAAATGTTGGTGTATAGTTGTCCGGTTGCGCCACTGTCTCCGGCTTACCTTTAGGTACAATGCTGAGAACAGTATGCGGTTTGTTAGCAACATATTGAGCATATACTCGCTTAATATCATCTACTTTCAGCGCTCTGATACTCGCTAGCTGCTGACGCAAGTAGTCAGGACTGTTATGGAAAGTCTCAAATTCGGCAAGCATTGACACTTTACCTTGCACACTTTGCAGCGCCCTAACAATTTCTGCTTCTCGTTTGGTAATAAATAGCTCAATGTCATTTTGAGTCAGGTCATTTTCAATGTAGTCACTCACTAAGGTTTCAATATCTTGGTTTAGCGCCGTCAACGTTTTACCACTTACAGGGTGTGGCAGTGCGATAATAATCATCTGACAAGATAATTCAAAACACTTATGCGTAGAGCTTGCATGAACAGCTTGCTGAGTATCAACTAATTTCTGACGCAGCATCGAACTCTCACCTTGGCCAATAAAATAACCTAGCGCATCTAATGCGGCTTCATCTTGGTGCCCCATATAGGCCGTCGGATAGGTTTTTCTGATCATTGGCAGTGACACATTATCTTCGTACGACACAAAACGAGTTTCACTCAATGTACCTGGCTGTTTTGCAGCGCTGGTCACGGCCTCGCCTCGTGGTATTGAACCAAAGTATTTTTGTACCAATGGCAACACGTCATCGCGACTAATTGCTCCACCAATCGTTAGGGTCGCGTTATTTGGGCCATACCAACGTTTAAAGAAGGCTTTTAAATCGTTGGCATCAGCTCTATTTAGATCCGACATATATCCAATTGGCATCCAAGAATAAGGATGCCCATAGCCATACAGAGCTTGATGCGACTTTTCGGTACCCTGCCCATAAGGCACATTGTCATAACGCATCATGCGTTCATTTTTTACCGCAGCACGCTGAACTTCAAACTTTTCTTGAGTAATACCTTGAGCAAAAAACCCCATACGGTCTGACTCTAACCACAGCATCTTCTCCAACTGATTTACAGGGACGGTTTGGAAGTAGTTAGTTCTATCTAAATTCGTTGTGGCATTTAGCTTTCCACCCGCTTCAGTCACCATTTTAATATGTTCTTCATCTGCCACATGTTTTGAGCCTTGAAACATCATGTGTTCAAATAAATGAGCAAACCCTGACTTACCCAGCTCTTCTCGTGCAGAGCCAACATGATAAGTCACATCAACATGCACTAATGGATCAGAGTGGTCTTCATGTAGAATAACGGTTAGGCCATTTTCTAATTCAAACTTTTCATATGCGATACCAATATCACCGCGTTCAATATGCTTTTGTTCAACAAATTCTGCACCTGCATATTGTTCGCTTTCAGACGATTGAAACTGACTACAGCCATTTAATGTTGCAGTCATAATTACTGCCATTGCTACTTTGTTTAAAAGCATAAGAAAATCCTTACATCAACTTTATTATTTTATCTGTTTAGAGGAGCTCGCAGGCTGTCCCCTGCTGTTGACGACAAGATTAACTATCTCTGCTCGGTGAGTCGCTTATGAAGTTATCATGAATTCATTTTTATTTTATTAGCAATATAATCAATAGTTTAAAATTATTATAGAAATATTCCACACGGGCTTTTCGTTATTTCGAGGCTTTTACAAGCAGTATCTGGGTGTAATGTTAGCGCAAGTGGCTAAGTCGTCTTTAGCAATCAATGTCTATTAGTAATGCGTGAAGTGTGGGCAGTTACAATAGCTTGGTTTATACCAATTATCTTTATTAAGTGGTCTATGTTGAAGCGAGCAAACCTTGTCGATAACACCGCTTCCGCGTCCCGCTCACACCGAGGTATCTATCTCCAGTAGGCAAGACAAAAATTTGTTTTGTCTAATCGAACAAGCATTAAGGCAAATTGGCATAAACCTGAGTCGAATATACATAAGGCCATAAAAAAGCCTGACTTCAATACAGTATCAAAGTCATACCAATTTGCTTAATTAAGTGGTCTATTTTGAGGCGAGAAAATCTTGTCGATAACTAGACAAAAATTTTGCTATTTAGTTGTTCTAAATGAGAAATTTTTAACGCTGTTAGCGTCAGATTTACTCCTTCAAATTGAGCAAGTATTAAGTCAAATTGGTATCAGGCTTTTATTAGATTCTTTGTTGTCTACAGCTTCAGCGGTTGCTCCAAAAATGCCAGCACTTTTTGGTAGTACTTCAAGCGATGTTCTGGTTTGTAAAACCCATGACCCTCATCTTCCAGCAAGTAATATTGATGCGGTACTTTCGCTTCTTTTAAAGCATCAATGATAGACTCAGCCTGCTCGATAGGTGCCCGTTGGTCTTCACCACCATGAACAATAAGCACGGGAACTTTTAGCTTATCTGCGTTGTAACTTGGCGAAAACGCCTTTAGCTGTTTTTCGTCAGTCCCGAGTACACGCTCTAAATATGCAACCCCTGAGCTGCGCTGAGCTACGTCACCTTCTTCAAACATCAGTGGTAAATCGTATACACCAACAACACCGACTGCGCATTGGAATAAGTCAGGTTCTAATATTGCGCTTTGCAATGCAGAATAACCGCCAAAACTTGCCCCCATAATACAGATCCGTTGGTCGTCTACGATGCCCTTTGCGATTAGATCTTTGGTTCCATCAATGATGTCGTATTGAATTTCTTTACCCCACTTCTGATAACCTAGTCTCTCAAATGCTTCACCATAACCACCCGAGCCTCTAAAATTCACCTGTAACACTGCGATACCGCGACTTGCCAACATTTGCACTTCAGGATCAAATTGCCAGAAGTCCCTTGGGCCATGAGGGCCACCATGCGGCATAACTATCAGAGGCAAGTTCTTTTTCTCTTTTCCAAGTGGTGTAGTCAGATAACCATTAATGGTCAGTCCGTCACGGCTGGTAAATGCGATGGCTTCCATGTTGGACATTTTTGCAGGTGCTATCCATTGCCTAGCAGATGCCAGATAACGCATCTTATTCTCTTTGCTATTATATAAATAATAATCTCCAGGATTGGTATCGCTACTTGCAAATACCACGACTTGCTCGCCATCTCTGGTACTACTAACAATACGAATTTGATTACCTGGGATCGATGCCACCAATGATTTCAAACGCTGACTCCAGTTAGCATTATCATCAATAAATGCGTACGTCGGATAGCCTGGATCTAGTTCTATCGCAAAAGGAGATTTATCAAGCGGGTCAACCCACACCTTAGTTGGGTCAACTTCTTTATCTTGGAAAATATGTGTTAGCGCTTTACTTTCTAAGTTTAACTGATAAAACGCTTTCGGCTCACCATTTTTAGATGCTGATAGATAAACAGATTTACCCGTTTTATCAAACCCATGCATCCAAAAATCGTCTAACTCGTCAGCAAGTTTTAGCTCAACCCAATCTGACTGTTTTGCTGTGCGAGTGTACACTGATGAGTACCCATCATCATCTTGTGTCACGACAGCACGAACTTCGCCATGATGATCTGTTAAGAAACTCCCCATTTTTCTTGGTGAGGCCGTAACTTTGCGTCTAACACCGGTATGAACATTCACTTCATACACTCGTGTTACCGGCTCTTTGGAACCACTCCAGGGGTAAGTCACAATCAACATCTTATCTTCGTCATTAACCAATGGGTCAAGAATATAAGATGTCCCGTAAAGGGGGGTTGCTTTACGCAGTCGCGACCCTGTTTGGCCTTCTCCTTGATACCCTACCAAGTATTTACCACGGCTGCCGTCTGCATTCACGCCAAATAATTCACCATGATATTCTGGGTGATCTTTCCAGCCACGGATGTACTGTTTTTCAAGCACCACTCTATTGTCATTAACCCACTCATATCGACCTATTTGCGCGTTGTCGTCAAACCGAACAGCATGGAGCAGCTTAAATTTATCTAGCTGCAAAAAGCCAAGTGTGTTTTTCCCCTCCCGCTTTGTAATGAAGCTCAGATATTCGCCATTGGGCGATATTTGTACATCAGAAAATTCACTGCCTTTACTAAAGTGTTCAAGTGGGACTACTGATTTTGCGAGCGCCTGTGTCGCGAGTAAACCAACAGCCAATATCAGAAACTTTTTCATCCTAATTCACTACCTCCATTCAAAATTAAACGGGTACAGTGTAGCAATAGAGTGACTTGAGTAACAAACACTTACAAGCGTTAACCTTGTGAAAAGACCCCACTTTCAACATCACTAGCAGAATACAGCCCGGTATCTAACACCCAACCGGTAATTAAGCTTGCCGGAGTAACATCAAATGCCGGGTTGTATACCTCAGCATTATCCGGCGCCCATTGGCAGTGACCAAAACTGCCACTTACTCCCGTCACCTCTGCTCTTTCTCGTTGTTCAATTGGGATCTGTCCGCCACTTAAGCATCGGCTGTCTACCGTGGTAACTGGTGCCACAACATAAAAAGGGATCTGATGAAAATGTGCTAATACCGCGAGGTTATATGTACCTACTTTATTAGCAACATCACCATTAGCTGCGATGCGATCCGCACCAACGAAAATCTTATCTACTTTACCCGCAGCCATTAAACTCGCCGCCATATTGTCACAAATGAGTGTATATGGAATTTGCCATGCTTGTAACTCAAATGCCGTTAGCCTACCGCCTTGGAGTAAAGGTCTTGTTTCATCAACCCAGACGTGAATATTGCGATGTTGTTTTGCCGCATGGTGTATCACACCCAGCGCTGTTCCAACACCTGCGGTAGCCAATGCCCCGGTATTGCAATGCGTTAAAATATTATCACCAGCATTCACCAAAGTAGCGCCTATCGTTGCCATCCGATCGCACAGTGCTGCATCTTCTTCAAACAGCTGCTCTGCTGTTGTCACCAATTGTGTTTGCCAGTCAGGTTTATCCAGTACGCTACGTAATTTAGCCATTGCGTGCATTAAATTTACTGCTGTTGGGCGCGTTGCCTCTAGTGTATTAATGGCATGGGCGATCGTAACTTTATCTTCACCTTGCTCACTAAGATATGCAACTAATAGACTTGCCGCTAAGCCTATGAGCGGCGCACCACGAACCTTAAGTGTCAGGATCAAATCGCTCATGGTCGCGACATCTCGACACTCATGCCATACCTGCTGATGTGGCAGTAAATATTGATCTAGTACTTTTACAACCCCGGCTTCAAATTTAAGGCTGCGTGCAATTAAAGTTTTCATAACATTGCGCTCTGTTAACACTACCCCGAACATTTTACATCAAGATCTAAAGAAGTATAGACATCTAAACATTTAAAAATATAGAATGCTATAAACAAATATTATCAAGGTTCAAAAACATGTCAGGTTATGTTGCGTTTGATGCTGAAAAAGTGATTGATTATGTCACTCACTTGGGACACTTTTTTGCAGAAGGTGAAACCTTATCTTGCTATGAGTTTGGTGATGGTAATTTAAATTTGGTATTTCGCGTCCAAGATACTCAGCGCAATAGCATCATCGTTAAACAAGCCTTACCATATGCTCGCTGTGTAGGAGAAAGCTGGCCATTAACATTGGACAGAGCAAGGATAGAAGCTAGCGTGCTACGCCGCCACGGTGAGATTTGCCCAACTACCACTGCCAAAGTCTTACACCACAATTCAGAGTTAGCCGTAACCATATTAGAAGACTTAGGTCAGTTACACATTTTACGTGGCGAGCTAAATCAAGCGCATACTTTCCCACAGCTTAGCCAAGACATCGCAACATACTTGGCGAAAACCAGCTTCTACTTTTCTAGTTTTTATCTTGAACCTAGCGAGAAAAAAGCCTTAGTCACTGAGTTTACCAACCCAGAGTTATGTGCCATCACTGAAGATTTATTTTTTGATGACCCATACCGTGATACCGAGCGGAACCATTTTCCCAGCGCTTTACAAACCTCAGTCAATGCACTGCGTCATAACAAAGCACTACTGATAGAAATTGCCAAACTCAAAGCACAATTCTTAAACGCCCCAGAAACCTTGCTTCATGGAGATGTTCATACCGGAAGTATCTTTGTAAGTGCTGAGCAAACTAAGCTTATCGATCCAGAATTTGGCTTTTTCGGCCCAATCGGATTTGATTTAGGTTCATTTATTGGCAACCTATTACTGAATTATTGCGCCCAACATGCACGGATTGAAGCACTGCCAAAGCGTCGCAATATGCAGGTATACTTACTGGATTGTATTGCCAGTACCTTATCTGGCTTTTATGCAACTTGGCTAAAGCTGGCAAAAACGCAAACTCGTGATTTATCATTGCAAGCTGAAGGATATGCTGAGTATTTTCTAACAAAAGTTCTGCAAGATGCGGTTGGGTATTGTGGCTGTGAGTTGATCCGCCGCACTATCGGCCTTGCGCATGTCACAGATATAGATGACATTGAAGATGATGCTGCGCGTCTTGAAGTACAAAAGCGAGCGCTACAACTAGGCGAACAACTGATATTAAACGCCAATAAGTGTCACACCACTGAAGATGTTTATCAATTAATCATTAGCTTTGTGAATTAATCAAAGATCAGGCAGGGTCTAACGCAAATGGCAGCCCAAAGCGTCTACTTTGGGCTGCTAAACATTTACTGCGCTTGACCCATAGTCGTTTCGATATATTTACCTATTTGCTCTTCTAAAACAAATAACGGAACGGATCCATGACGTAAGATTTGATGGTGAAATTCTCGAATATCGAATTGATCACCCAGTGCCTTTTCCGCCTTTCGGCGTAAACGTTTAATGGTTAGCTCACCAATTTTGTATGACAATGCCTGCCCTGGCCAAGAGATATAACGGTCTGTCTCTGTTTTAACATTATGTAATGATAGAGCCGTGTTGTCTTTCATAAAGTTCATCGCTTTTTCACGACTCCAGCCAAACATGTGCATACCAGTATCAACTACCAAGCGTGCGGCGCGCCACATTTCGTAAGTTAAACGGCCAAAGTCACTGTATGGGTCTTGATAAAAACCGGCTTCAATTCCCAAAAATTCAGCATATAGTCCCCACCCTTCACCAAATGCAGAAATATATTCGTTGCGGCGATATTCGGGAAGATAGTCTAACTCTGCATTTAATGCGATCTGCAGGTGATGCCCCGGCACAGCTTCATGCAGTGTCAGTGCCTCTAGCACATACAAAGGACGCTTATCCAAAGCATAGGTATTTACCCAGTAATAACCAGCATCAGTATCGCTGCGCGCACCTGAGTAACGCCCTGTTGTGTATTTTGGTGCAATACTCGCAGGAACTGGCGCTACGCCATATGGCTTACGTGGCAATGTATGAAAGAGCTTAGGTAACTGCGCATCCATCTTTTTTGCAATATACGCCGCTTCTTTTAATAACGCTTCAGGCGTTTTTGCATAAAATTGCGGATCTGTTCTTAAAAATTGAACAAAATCAGCAAAGCTACCTTTAAAGCCAACCCTGTTGATGATTTTTTCCATTTCAGCACGGATCCGGGCAACTTCTTTTAACCCCAACTCATGTATTTGCTGCGGTGACATATCTGTGGTTGTGTAGTATTTGGCTCGATTGGCATAAAAGGCTTCACCATTTGGAGTGGCTGAAATACCTATTGTTGTTCTAGCAGCAGGCCGATATTCGCTGATAAAAAAGTCAAGGTAGTCTTGATAAGCACTTATCACATCTGCTTTGATGATATGCTTTGCGCGCTGCTGTAACGCACTAAATTCAGAGTCAGACAACCCTGCTTGATTGTGCTTAAAAGGCGCATAGAATTCAGATTTAGTCACTTCATCTACGATATATGCTTCAATAGAGCTTTCATAGCCTTCTAGCACCGCCTTTGGTTGTGTCAGACCAATTGCCATGCCCTGTTTCATCCAATGGATATTTTGCTGAAAATAGCGAGGAACTTGCTGCAAACGAGCAAGATATAGCTCATAACCGGAACGTTTCTTAAAATTATGATTTGAAATCATAAAAGACAGCCCAGAATGGAAACCATATTCAGAAGTTAGTGGCATATAGTGACTGTTAAAATGATATTCATCGACACTATTTTGTATTTGATTACGCAATATGGTGATATTTATCTGGTTTTCTTCACTGAGCTGCGTTTTATCAATATCATCTAATTGCGCGAGAAAATCGAGTCGTTGTTGATATTGTGTACTAAGCTGTTGCGCGCTTAAGTTTGGCAGCAAAAACTCTGCGTTGACGTCACCACGTCCATAGGCGTTGTTATCACTTCTAAACTTCATCACATCGTCTGCTAACTGAGTAAACTCAGCATTCTTATCAATACCTGTAATGGCACAACCAGACAAAGTAACAGACAGACATATGGCAATGCTTGAACGCTTAGCCCACAGTTTTATTTTTGGTGATAACACGCTAACTTCCTCGATACTTGTTATGTCTCAATACTTGCACTTTCGCTGCTAAAAACTGCTGTTTTGAGTATTTGTTATGGTAGAACGAACTTATGAGCGTTCAAATTAGGAGAGTCAGGCCACAGATGCAACTTAATTCGACAAAACCACGAAGAACTAAGATCGGATACAAATCACTCAACCTAATAAAAATTGCTGATAAAATCAGCAAATCAACAAAAAAATGTAAATTTTCTATTTCGTAGACAAACTTTTTGCTTTTCAATTCGAACGATACAGATTAATGTAGCTCTAGTGCAATTAGGACAAGAGTGATACCGATGGAGTTGGTGGTTGTTCATTAACGTTTGATAATAAATTGTTGTGGTAAATGAAATGATGTTCCATGATCCCATGGCTGTTGCCCAAGAAAAAATGACACAGGTGTGCCTATTTTTAGAGCAGCATCATTTGCCGCCTACTCCTCTGAATTATCAGGTTGCATATACTTATATCAGTGCTACCAATAAGCCTCTTAATGAAACCCTAGCTAAAGCCATCAAAAGCAATACTAAGATTGACTGTGTACTAATCGAGCAACTTTACTATCAATTTTTAGACCCTGGCCAAAAAGTGCAGTCTGAATTACTTGAAGGCGTAGATTCATTAGTTACTGAGCTCCATGAAAATACCGAGAGCTCACAGAAGCATATTATTCGCTTTGCACAGCAGGTGAGTCAATGTATTCATAATTTAGATGAACACAACATTCAAAAAAGTAAGCGTGCACTTTCTACACTTACTAAGCAAACCGAGCTATTGCTAAAACAACACAAGCTCTTTAAACAAGCGTTAATAAAAGCGCGCCAAGATTACGAACGAAACCAACAATTACTTTTAGACTTGCGCAAGCACCACCTATTAGACCCACAAACAGGGCTATATAAACGTCATTATCTTCATCAAAAAGTGGCACTGTGGCAATCACAGCAAAAGTCTGTGTGCGCGTTATCAATACAAGTTGATAATCTTGATGCGTTTTCTACTCGTTTTGGCGATGTGGTCAGTGAAGTTGTGCTTAATCGGGTTGCGAATAATATTAAGCGTTATGTGGTAGAAAGCGGCCTACCGGGGCGCACTGGTAAAAAAGAATTTACTATCATTCTCGCCGATGTTGACTTAGACACAGCCAGTGTAATCGCGGAAAAAGTACGCAAAGGCGTGGAGCGCCTAAAGTTTGTCAGCACCAAAGGCAAAATGCCATTGCCTAACGTCTCTTTGGCACTGGGAATTGCACAGCTTGCACCTGAACATGACTTCAATATCTTGGCTAAACGTGCCAGTTTTGCCGCGCAAAAAGCCCAATCTCTGGGTCAGCACTGCTATATAAGCCACTAACACGACACAAAACATGGATAGCAATGCCAAACTCTCGGTTCTTCCGCGATTTTAAAATACTTCCGTATTGAAGCTATAAACCTAGCAAACTCAACACAGGGCGCGCTAATCCTAGTTGCTAGCAAAACATTAATTATCCAAAGCTCAGGCCAAAGTACGCTTATCTTTGTTTTTGTGAACATTATCAGCCTGACAAGGTAGATAAGAAATTGCACCTACAGCTACCTATCAAGTACACTAATGACACAGTTACCGTGTATTGATGGAATCCGCATGAAAGAGTCACAAGACAACACCACCCACTTTGGATATAAAACAGTAGAAGCAGACAAAAAAGCTTCTATGGTTGCAGACGTGTTTCATTCTGTCGCAGCAAAATATGACATCATGAACGACCTGATGTCTTTTGGTATTCATCGCTTGTGGAAACGTCAAACCATCGCTTGTTCAGGTGTTCGGGCTGGCCACAAAGTCCTAGACTTAGCTGGCGGAACAGGCGACTTAACTGCCAAGTTTAGTGAGTTAGTTGGTGACAAGGGGCAGGTCATCTTAGGTGACATCAATGACTCGATGCTGAAAGTTGGCCGTGAAAAGCTGCGCGATCTCGGGTTGGTCAGTAACATAGAATACGTGCAAATGAATGCCGAAATGCTTCCTTTTGACGACAACACCTTTGATGTCATCACTATCGCATTTGGCTTACGTAATGTCACTGATAAAGATAAAGCGCTACGCTCTATGTATCGCATACTCAAACCAGGTGGCCGCTTACTGGTATTAGAGTTTTCCAAAACCGATAACGAAGCGCTGGCAAAACTCTATGATATGTACTCATTCACTCTACTGCCTGCGATGGGTAAGTTAGTAGCAAATGACAGCGAATCATATCGCTACCTTGCAGAGTCTATCCGTATGCACCCAGATCAAGACACGTTAAAGGCTATGATGGATGACGCTGGGTTTGAACAAACTGATTATCAAAACATGACCGGCGGTATTGTCGCACTTCATCGTGGTTTTAAATTTTAGGAGTCTCCGTGCTTGCATCGCTACTTGGCGCCGTAATTGAAGCGGCGCTAAATAAAGCCCTAACACTCTCATCTGAGTTGCAAGGTGCATTAAGTAAAGGACGTCACAAAATACTGAGTGTTGAGGTTCGCGATTTGCATCTGCATTTAGCTATCACCAATACCGGTGAGCACATTCATGTATTATGCCCTTTTGATGGCAACGCTGATTGCACCATTAGCGCAGACTGCGCTACGCTGCTTGAACTCACAGATCCAAGTAAGCTAACCGCACTAATACGTCAAGATAAACTCGATTTAGATGGCGATCTCGCTTTAGCACAATTGTATAGTAACGCTCTTGCGGCTCTGGATATTGATTGGGCGGAGCACCTTGCTCAGTATCTTGGTGATGCCCCCGCACAAGTCATTGTGGATAGTATCAACACTATCCGCAAGCGAGCTCAGCAAGATGCACAAGTTGCTAAAGTGACGCTCAGTGAGCTGCTTCAGGATGAGCTCAAGGTATCTCCTCATCCACTCGAATTTGAACAGTTTAAGCAGCAAGTGCGTTCCGTGAACGGCCAGTTAGAGAGCGTCGCGCAACGTATCAATACTTTACTTCAAAACTCCAAAGGAAATTAGCTTGTCTCTCCTTCGCTTGCATCAGATCACAAAAACGTTTTTAGATTATGGCCTAGACGAATTAATTCCTACACACAAACAGCCTTGGTACGGCAAAGCTGCGCGAGCTAGCTTATTCTGGATGCGTAACAAGCATAAAGACAAACCTATTGGGACACGCCTTCGCCTTGCCTTACAGACACTTGGGCCGGTGTGGATCAAGTTTGGTCAAATGCTGTCAACTCGCCGCGACTTATTGCCGCCTGAAATCGCCCAAGAGCTGGCATTCCTTCAAGACCAAGTACAGCCTTTTGATCCGAAGCTTGCACAACAGCTAATTGAAGACGCTTTGGAGATCAGCGATATACACGAGCACTTTGTAGAGTTCGAAGCACAACCTCTCGCTTCTGCATCAATTGCACAAGTGCATGCAGCCAAGTTACATCACCAAGATGACGTCAAAGATGTCGTGATTAAGGTTATTCGTCCCGACATTGAGAAACAGATTCACGCTGATTTATCCCTGATGGAGCGCTTTGCCAAAGTGGTCGTCAATTTACTTAGTGAAGGAAAGCGACTTCGCCCAGTAGAGGTGGTACGAGAATATAAAAAAACCTTACTGGACGAGTTAGACTTAATGCGTGAGGGCGCCAACGCCATTCAGCTTAGACGTAACTTCGAAGATTCTGATTCTTTATACATTCCAGAAGTTTACAGCGATTACTCAAGAAAAAATATCCTCGTAATGGAACGTATCTATGGCATTGCGGTTTCAGATACCGAAGCGCTTCTTGCACAAGGTACAAACATGAAACTGCTCGCAGAGCGTGGTGTCGAGGTCTTTTTCACTCAAGTATTCCGAGACAGTTTTTTTCACGCAGACATGCACCCTGGGAACATATTTGTCTCTCGCGAAAACCCACACAATCCAAAATATATTGGCATTGATTGCGGGATTGTTGGTACGTTAAATCGTGAAGATAAGCGTTATTTAGCCGAAAACTTTATCGCTTTTTTTAACCGTGATTACCGCCAAGTTGCACAGCTCCATGTAGATTCAGGCTGGGTACCCGCAGACACCTGTGTGGAAGAGTTTGAATTTGCCATTCGCACTGTTTGCGAGCCTATCTTTAATAAGCCACTTGCGGAGATCTCTTTTGGTCATGTACTGGTGAACTTATTTAATACTGCTAGACGCTTTAATATGGAAGTACAACCACAGCTAGTATTACTACAAAAAACGTTGCTTTACGTCGAAGGCCTTGGACGTCAACTTTACCCCCAGCTTGACTTATGGAAGACTGCTAAACCCTTCTTAGAAAACTGGGTTCAGGAACAGGTTGGTCCATTAGCAGTAGCGAAGAAACTCTACGCCAATCTGCCGTTTTGGGCAGAAAAAATGCCAGAACTACCTGATTTAATTTATCAAAGTCTCAAGCGCAGGCCACCTCAAGTTGTCACAAAAACAGCTGATACTGCAACTAAACCGCTATTATTAGGTTTAGTGGCAAGTAGCCTAACAGTGGTATCAGGACTGAGTTATATATCCGATAAGTATTTAGCAAGTGCTATTGTGGCAATAATCGCCTTGTTAGTATTTGTTACCGCTTGGCGTAAAACAGGATGATTTTTTGCTCGCTAGGCGTATAATCATTATTCTTAAGCTGTAAGTATCAATGGAGTTAGTATGGGATTCGGTGGGATTAGTATTTGGCAATTACTTATTATTTTAGCCATCATTGTTTTGTTATTTGGAACTAAAAAGCTGCGTGGTATCGGCAGTGATTTAGGCGGCGCAATAAAGGGGTTTAAAAAGGCTGTCTCTGATGAAGATTCAGCGACAGAGTCTAAACCAGAGGCTGAACCCGAAAAACTAAATAACACAACAACTCAACAAGCACAGCCTGCCTCAGAGAAAGAAAAGAATAAGGTGTAATTGAAATGGGTATGTGGGAGTTAGTGGTTGTACTTATCGTTGGTCTGATAGTACTTGGCCCTGAACGTCTTCCTGTCGCAATCCGCACTGTAGCTAGGTGGATCAAAACTGTGAAATCTTTCACCAACTCAGTAAAAGCTGAGGTGAGCGAAGAGCTTAGAGTGCACGAGCTACATAATAATTTAAAAAAAGCGGAACAAATGGGAATGCAAGACTTAGCCCCCGAGCTCAAACAGTCCGTTCAAGAGTTACGAGATGCTGCTGAATCAGTTAAGCACTCTTTTAAACCAACTGACAACAACAATAAAAACTAATTCAATCTTACTATTGAGTAGTTGAGTCATTGCAAAGCTTGGGCTACCGCGGCCCAAGTTTCGTCCATCAGCTAGTCTAATTTGCATTTTACTTCTTACGAGTCAAGCTACATGACAGAATCAGCCCAAAGTGGATTTATCGCCCATTTAGTTGAGCTACGAAACCGCTTAATGAAAGCGCTAATGAGCGTTTTTATTATTTTTGTCGCATTGGTGTACTTTGCCAATGACATTTATGCCTTTGTTGCAGCTCCACTGGTGGAGAGTTTACCAAGCAACACTACCATGATTGCCACCGATGTAACTGCACCTTTCTTTGCGCCATTCAAGCTAACATTATTTGTTTCTTTATTTGCTGCAGTGCCATTTATTTTGCACCAAATATGGGGGTTTATTGCACCGGGCTTGTACCAGCACGAAAAGCGTATGCTGATCCCTATTTTGCTATCTAGCGTGCTACTTTTTTATGGTGGTATCGCATTTTGCTACTTCGTCGTCATGCCTATCATTCTAGGCTTTTTTACTAGCGTAGGCCCTGAGATGATGACGCTATCACCGGATATTAGCAGCTATTTGGGGTTTATTCTTAAGCTATTTTTTGCTTTTGGGATCGCCTTTGAAATTCCAGTAGCCATTATGCTTATTTGCTGGAGTGGTATGACAACAACCGCGAGCCTAAAAGCAAAGCGACCCTATGTGGTCGTGGGCGCCTTCGTTATCGCCATGTTTTTAACCCCCCCAGATGTTCTATCTCAAACTTTGTTAGCATTACCCATGTTACTATTGTTTGAGGTCGGATTGATTTTAGCTAGATTTTACAGCACCAAACCACAACAACAGGAGTCAGAAGAATGAAAAAAACCATGATGCTGTTTGCAATGGGATTTTCTTCATTGTGTGCCGCTGAAACAATAAATACTCAAGCACTAAAAGCGTGTACCTTAATTGAAAATGATTTCAACCGCCTGATGTGCTACGACAACGTGATCGCGAATAAGCCCATTAGCAAGCCACAAGTTGCTAAAACATCGGTGCAGCCTACTGTGCAAAAGCAAGTTGAGTCTCTGGCTAATACAGCGCCTACACCACAATCAGTAGAGGAAGGTTTTGGCTTAGAGCGCCGCGTCAAAGCCGCCAGCGAGGACATTGAAGAGATCACAGCCAAAGTCACTGAAATTACCGAAAAAGCGAGAAATAGAATGGTATTCACATTAGACAATGGCCAAGTGTGGAAACAAGTAAAATCAGAAACTTTCTTTGTCGATGCTGGTGACACAGTAATCATTGAGCGCGCATCTTTTGGTTCTTTCTTAATGAAAAAAGCGGGGCTTAATCGCACTACGCGCGTCAAACGAGTTAATTAATGAGCACCATGATTGATGCTGGAGTTAATTTAACCAGCTCACAATTTTCGGCCGATCTACCGTCCGTGATCGCCAGAGCTAAAAGTGCTGGGGTAAGTTCTATGCTGGCTATTGGTTGCGACCTGCAAAGTAGTAAAGAAAGTATAGAACTTGCCGAAAAACACCAACTGTTTTGTACGGTGGGCGTACACCCTCATGATGCCAGACATGCACCAGATAGCCTCTACGATGAACTGAGGGCGTTATTAACCAGTAGTAATCATGTTGTGGCCGTTGGTGAGTGTGGTCTTGATTTTAATCGCGACTTTTCACCCAGACCAATCCAGCAGTCAGTATGCTTAACACAACTGCACCTTGCACAGGCGGCCAACTTTCCCGTTTATCTGCATGAAAGAGAGGCCCACTCAGCGTTGATGCCACTGCTCAACGAAGTTAAGGTTGAAGGTGTATTACACTGTTTTACCGGTGATAAAACCGCGCTGAAAAACTATCTAGATTATGGACTAATGATTGGTATTACAGGCTGGATCTGTGATGAAAGAAGAGGCCAAGACCTGCAACAGTTACTACAATATATTCCTCTAGATCGGCTATTGATAGAAACGGATGCTCCCTATTTACTTCCGAGAACCATTACACCAAAGCCCAAGTCGCGACGTAATGAGCCGATGTTTCTATCCTATGTGGCTGACCAAATCGCACATCTTAAGCAGTGTTCAGCGCAAACCATCATGCAGGCCACGACTCAAAACTTTAAACAACTGTTTGTGAGGTAAAACCATTGCTACGCCTGATGCTGTCTTTACTCTTATTGTTATCAAGTTTTATTGCGTGCTCTGCGGTGACGATATCTGAATCGTTTGATGCCGAACATCGAGTCAAACTGGATTATACGCTGAGTAAATACGCATCATTAAATGAGCTGCTCTCAGAGCCAGTAGAGTGGCACCAAAGCGCCCGCCTGCCAACAGGACTTAGACCTAATAAAAAGTACCTTTGGCTTAAGATAGAGCTGCATAATGCAAGTAGCGCTGTGAAGCCAATACTGGTGAGCATTAACAATAATCTATTAGATGCTGTAACCGCTTATCACGTCAGGCCAAACCACCCTATTTTAACTGTCGACAGTGGCGATGCGCTGCCCTTAATAAAGCGCCCCTTAAAATACGAGGCATTGATTGTACCACTAGAATTACAGCCGCAAACACAGAGTCAATTATATCTACAGCTCAGTGATGAAGGAGTGATAAATGCGCCAATCACAATTTGGGAGCCCAACGCGTATCTCAAACACAAAAGTAAATTTAATTTAATTTTTGGTATTCTAGCAGGCTTCATCTTAGCACTAGCATTAACCAATGTTACTTTGTATAACGTGACCAGAAAGCGTTACTTCTTATACGCCACTGTATTTACTTCGCTAGTATGGCTGCTTAATGCCCACCTTTATGGGTTTGGATATCGATATTTTTATTCTTCTTGGCAATGGTTCCAACAATACGGTCAAGGCATAATGACTCTGTCTCTAAGCCTATTACTATTACCTCAACTGCATTTTTGCTCGGGAAAACAGCTGCTATCTCATCCCACGCTTTCAGATAGCTGGGTGAAGCTTGTGGTTGTATTGTTGTTTATCGGCATAATTACGCTACCTGTTTCATTTTCAATTCTGCTGGCGTTGAGTGTCAGCTTAATAATCACAATCCTACTTACTTATAGTGTTGCGCGCCTTACTCATCCACGCCGAAATGCGCTACTTGCAGTGCTCTTGTGCCACTTTATTTTSGTTAGCTACCCACTCACTGTGGAAGTTGGCATTCAGTCAGGCAGCTTCTTACATCATGTTGGCTACTTCGGTATTTTTACCCTTGAAACAACACTACTTTGCTACCTTGCGGTTCATCTATACATTCATCAAAGAGATGAAAAACTCGCCAGTCAGCAGCGCCGCCTCGCACACACGCAAGCTGAAGATGCACTACTAAAAGAAAAACTAAAACTACAAGAACAAGCACAATATGATTTGGAGTCCAGTATTGAATCACGCACTTTTGAGCTTCAGGTCACGTTACGCGAACTCGAAGATAAAAATCGCGAACTTGAGCGTATGAACATGGAAGATCCCTTAACTAAAGTAAAAAATCGCGGCTATTTTGATAAGCGCCTTCAAATGGAAGCGCGCCGTTCTAGACGAGAACAAACAGTACTGAGTCTGATCATTTTTGATATAGACCACTTTAAAAAAATTAACGACCAATATGGTCATTTAGCAGGTGATCAAGCCATTTGCGAATTCGCTAACTTGATTAAATCACATTTACGCCGACCACATGATGAAGTATTCCGTTATGGTGGAGAAGAGTTTATTTTGCTCCTACCCAACACATCAGAAGCGGGTGCCTGCGAAGTTGCAGAACGTGTAAGAATGGCAACCGCTGAGCTTGTTATTGAAATTGGTGAGCATCAGCTAACGATGACAACAAGTGCTGGTGTTTATAGTGCTATTGTTTCAGATCCACATAACCCACAACTTTATACTGATAATGCGGACAAAGCCTTATATCAAGCTAAACAGCAAGGCCGAAATCGTGTTATTACTTTTCAAACCAATCAGGAGAATTAACGTGGCTCAATCAGGACTTGATCTTTTCCCCCTTACTCGCATGCGCAGAATGCGTCGCGATGACTTTTCAAGACGTCTAATGAGCGAAAACACGCTGACAGTCAATGACTTGATTTATCCAGTTTTCGTATTGGATGGAGAATCAAAGCGCGAAGCTATTCCCTCTATGCCAGGTATCGAACGTTTATCAATTGACTTACTTGTTGAAGAAGCTAAACAACTCGTGGCGCTTGGTGTACCTGCCATTGCACTATTTCCTGTGACGCCAGCTGAACATAAATCTCTGCTTGCAGAAGAAGCTTATAACCCTGAAGGGATAGCGCAACGGGCAGTAAGAGCTATAAAGGCTGAATGTCCAGAGCTTGGTGTGATTACCGATGTTGCACTAGATCCGTTCACCGTCCACGGTCAAGATGGCATTTTAGATGACGATGGCTATGTAATGAACGAGGAGACCATTGAAGTACTGGTTAAACAGGCCTTATCTCATGCTGAAGCTGGCGCAGATGTGGTTGCCCCCTCCGATATGATGGATGGTCGAATTGGTGCCGTAAGAGAAGCGCTTGAGGAATGTGGTTTTATCCATACTCGTATTATGGCTTATTCAGCTAAATACGCTTCAAGTTATTACGGCCCCTTCCGCGATGCGATTGGATCAGCTGGTAATCTTAAAGGTGCCGACAAGAAAACCTATCAAATGGATCCTGCAAATTCAGACGAAGCACTCAGGGAAGTTGCCCTTGACCTACAAGAAGGTGCGGACATGGTTATGGTCAAACCAGGCATGCCATATCTTGATGTTGTTAGACGTGTAAAAGATGAATTTGGAGTACCTACATTTGCTTACCAAGTCAGTGGCGAATATGCAATGCACAAAGCTGCAATTGATAACGGCTGGCTGGCAGAAAAACCAGTGGTGCTTGAGTCCCTTTTAGCATTCAAACGTGCAGGCGCAGATGGCATTTTAACTTACTTCGCAAAGCAAGCAGCTATTTGGTTAAACGAAAAATAATCTGCAATAAATAGGTGAGCACGTATCCCAACTAGCTTGGATAAGTGCTCATTTTGAACTTTGGAGTTTTATCAAGCATATCGCTGCCGCCAAAGTACCTATGTCCATATAGATAAGGCAAAGATTTGGTTACTTAGCTAACCTGAACTTCGGATAATGAATGCCGTTCTGAGTAGCCAATTGTAGCACCTGATTTACTCTCTAGATGAGCAAGAATTACGCTGAAGTGGTGTTGCCTAGCGCAATCTTATACGTTGAGAATAGCAACACTCTTTGTAGATTATCAGTGTAATATTGTATCTGCTTTATTAAGCTCTTCGCGGGTCATCTTCCAGCTTAAAAAGCGTTTAACAGTACCGTTATCTAGGTAAACTTCAGGGATGCTCAACACTCCAAAAGAGCGTAATTTAATAGACTTTATATGCTCAGCATGGATATAGTGTGTTTTACCAAAGCAGCTATAACTAACACCTACTTTGTCAACATGTAAAAAGCGCTTTCCCGTTAGTGAGAAGGCAAGTGTTGTTAGCACAAACAGTAGTAGCAACATGGTAACAATTTGAAGCAATGACGCAGGAATACCAAACGTGGAAAAGGCTGTGTGACTTAGCCATATCAGTGATAATGAAATTACGTAAAAAAGCCAGTTAATTTCCAATTCTATGGTTCTCATTGAGTATCTCCTTTATTTACCCAACCAAATACTCCCACAGACAATCTCAATGCCATTATGGGGCTATGTTTATTCGACAAACCGTAATGATAAAGTGGCAATGTTCCTAAAGCAAGAACTTTAGAATTAATAAAATATGAATTAAAAGTGACGAGTTGTAGAGGGAATATTCCTAGCTTAACCTATTGAATTTAAAAAATAAAAAAAGGCCGCAGAAGGCGGCCTTTTCTGACAGAATAAGTAATTTATTACTTAGCTGCTTTTTTCTCTTTCTCAGCTGCGATTACCGCTTCAGCAACATTTGCTGGACACGGAGCATAGTGTGAGAATTCCATAGAGAACTGACCACGACCAGACGTGATAGTACGTAGGTGACCGATATATCCGAACATTTCAGATAGTGGTACTTCACCCTTGATACGAACGCCCATTGCGCCAGCTTCTTGGTCTTTGATCATACCGCGACGACGGTTAAGGTCACCAATTACGTCACCTACGTTGTCTTCTGGCGTGAATACATCAACTTTCATGATTGGCTCAAGAAGTTGTGCACCCGCTTTAGGGATAGACTGACGGAATGCGCCTTTAGCAGCGATTTCGAACGCGATAGCTGATGAGTCAACTGCGTGGAAACCACCGTCGAATAGCTCAACTTCAACGTCTAGTACTGGGAAGCCAGCTAGAACACCTTCTTCCATCATTGACTTGAAGCCTTTCTCAACTGCTGGCCAGAATTCCTTAGGAACGTTACCACCAACAACTGAAGAAGAGAACGTGAAGCCTGAACCAACTTCACCTGGCTTGATACGGTAGTCGATTTTACCAAACTGACCAGAACCACCTGACTGCTTCTTGTGCGTGTAGCTATCTTCAACTTCTTGCGTGATAGTTTCACGGTAAGCAACCTGAGGCTGACCAACAATTAGCTCAACGCCGTAAGTACGCTTAAGGATGTCTACCTTGATGTCTAAGTGAAGCTCACCCATACCTTTAAGGATAGTTTCACCTGAATCTTCGTCAGTCTCAACTTGGAATGACGGATCTTCTGCAACCATCTTACCGATAGCAATACCCATCTTCTCGTTACCACCTTTATCTTTAGGTGCAACAGCGATAGAGATTACTGGATCAGGGAAGATCATCGCTTCTAGAGTACATTCGTGCTTAGGATCACATAGCGTGTGACCAGTTTGAACGTTCTTCATACCTACAACAGCGATGATGTCACCCGCTTGCGCTTCAGTAAGTTCGTTACGCTCGTCTGCTTGCATCTCAACCATACGGCCGATACGCTCTGTTTTACCAGTTGCAGAGTTAAGGATAGTGTCACCTTTTTTCATGCGACCAGCGTAGATACGGATGAACGTAAGTGCACCGAAACGGTCGTCCATGATTTTGAATGCAAGCGCTTTAAGTGGTGCATCAGCATCAACAGTTGCTACTTCACCAGTAGGCTCACCAGTTTCAGGATCTGTTAGTGGCTGTGGATCAACTTCAGTTGGAGACGGTAGGTAATCTACAACAGCGTCTAGTACTAGCTGCATACCTTTGTTCTTAAACGCAGAACCACAGTATGTAGGGAAGAATGCAAGATCGCGAGTACCTTTACGGATACATGCTTTGATTTGCTCAAGAGAAGGCACTTCACCTTCCATGTACGCTTCCATTAGGTCGTCGTCTTGCTCAACAGCAGACTCAACTAGCATCTCATGGTACTCTTCAACTTTGTCTACCATGTCTGCTGGAACGTCTTGTACTTCGTAGTTCTCAGGAAGACCAGTTTCATCCCAAACGTATGCTTTCTTCTCAAGTACATCAACAACACCAGTAAATTGGTCTTCGATACCAATTGGTAGCGTCATTACTAGAGGGTTAGCGCCAAGTACTTTTTCAACCTGACCAACTACACGGTAAAAGTCTGCACCCATACGGTCTAGTTTGTTTACGAAGATTACACGTGCAACTTCTGATTCGTTCGCATAACGCCAGTTAGTTTCTGATTGCGGCTCAACACCACCAGAACCACAGAATACACCGATACCACCGTCAAGTACTTTAAGTGAACGGTATACTTCTACTGTGAAGTCAACGTGTCCAGGAGTATCGATAACGTTTAAACGGTGGCCTTTCCACTCACAAGTTACCGCTGCTGATTGGATAGTAATACCACGCTCAGCTTCCTGCTCCATGAAGTCAGTAGTAGACTCACCGTCGTGTACTTCACCAGTTTTGTGGATTTTACCAGTAAGCTTTAGAATACGCTCAGTGGTGGTAGTTTTACCCGCATCAACGTGCGCGAAAATACCAATGTTTCTGTATTTCGATAAATCTGCCATTGTTTTACTCTATTTAAAGTAGAAAAATTATTCGGCGGGAGTATATCACCTCTTGTAGCGAACATCATCCTTGAAGTCGTTTAAAATGCAATCAATTCGCGAAAAAGTTTCTAATGCGAAATTTTCGAGGATGATTTACCTGTACCTCACTTCTTAGAGCAGCATTTTTGGCGATGACATGACATATTGACACCTATATTTTACATAGCTTAGCTTGAGGATCAGAGAAGGAATAAGCTAGTTTATACCAATTAGGCTTAATCCTTGCTCAATGTGAAGGCGTAAATCTGACGCTAACCGCGTTAAGAATTTCGATTTAGAACACCTAAATAGCAAAAGTTTTGCCTTGCCTACATGGGGGGAGGTACCTTGGCGAGAATTGGAGGCGGTAGCGGAGTTATCGACAAGATTTTCTTCCCTCAAAATAAACCACTTAATTAAGAAAATTGGTATTATCGTTTTATCAACTATTACCTTTATTAAACCAGAATGCTTTGAAAGTAGCTCAACTCTCATATCCTGCTAATTTGTATCCGATAGGTTACGTGAATTTACACGTAAATTTATTGGCTGTTGGAAGTGATTCCGACGCTGTTAGCACGAAACACTAAAAGGACTTTGGTTATTCAAAGCCTAAGTTGACTTGCCAGTCTGAAAATATAACCACTCTCCACTTTATATCCGCACGCTAATGACAACTAACAATAGCCATAAAAGAATGCAGGAGTTGAACAGACATACAACGATGTTTAGCAGCATGTGGTTTGTTTTTGAGGCTCGTATAGGAGAGAAAAAGTAAAGATTAAGAAAAAATAACAACCAAATAGATACAATAAAAAAACATACACCTCTAAAAATCTATATTTGATTGATTTACATACACTTAGATCTAAATAAGAATTATTTTCAAAAAGAGTATTGACAGCAATCTAGATCTAATTGATAATCAATATCAACAAGAAGGGAGTGACGGCTCAACTTGTTAATACACTAGTTTCTTGACCCGAAACATGGCTGGTAACCATAACTACCTAGGATGTTAGCAGGCACTTGCATTGCTCCTCGTATTTAGACGCTAACTCCACTTTTTACTTGCTACATTGCTCATATCGGTGACGGTAGATATGAAATCAAAAAGCCCTTTTCAGGGCTTTTTTTATTTTAAGGCTATTTAAATTGCGAGATGTAAGCTAATACCAATTACCTTAATTAAGTAGCTTATGTTGAGGCGAGAAAATCTTGTCGATAACCCGCTGCCGCCTCCAATTCTCGCCAAGGTACCTCCCCCCATGTAGGCAAGACAAAAATTTCTTATTTAGGTGTTCTAAATAAGAAATTTTTAACGCGGTTAGCGTCAGATTTACGCCTTCAAATTGAGCAAGGATTAAGTCTAATTGGTATAACAACCTGTCATGACATAAAAGACCACCTAAAACAGCGGCGACATCTGTAGTAGACCCCCAACAGTATTAAATGCACACTCTACACATCACAAAGATATTAATGAGAATTATTTTCAAAAAACTATTGACTCACCACCAAATCTAACTGATAATCAATATCAACAAGACGGAAGCGTGTTGTTTAGCCAACTTAGTTAGATGTGTTGATGGTATCTATTAACCATCCACCCGATGTACTCCTAATTTGGCAATAGTACTCTAGTTTGTTTCTCGACCCTGAAACACGGATTGCCAACGTTAATGGCTTGAATGAACTTAACTCGGTCGCCCCTAAAGCTGACTAAGTCCATTCTCACAATTTACTTGCTACATTGCTCATATCGGTGACGGTAGATATGAACTTAAAAAGCCCTGCTCAGGGCTTTTTTTATGCCCTAAATCCAAGATATTATAACCCTTCACTCTAGCTAACCTTATCTGCAGATAATTAATACCTGTATAGCAGCGCTAGCTGGGTTAAGTTCACTTTTAAGCAAGGCAAAAATTTTGCTATTAAGTTGTCATAAATAAAAAATTTTTAGCACAGTTAGCGTCAGATTTACGTCTTCAAAATGAGCAAATATCAAAACTGATTAATATAAGAGGATTCCTTATCCGAACCTAAGGTTTGTCACTCACTTCCCCCCAAAAAATCGATAATGAGAATTATTTTCAAAAAGATATTGACGTTTGAGTAAATCTAATTGATAATCAATCTCAACAAGAGCTCATACTCTTGCTGATTCGACCCTGAATCGTGTTGTCGGTGATGCGCTACAACGCCCCTTGATGTGTGTCACTGGCAACCATTACTTGCTACATTGCTCATATCGGTGACGGTAGATATGAACTTAAAAAGCCCTGCTCAGGGCTTTTTTATTTCTCACTCACGCTTAATCCCTCTACTTCAAATTAAGCTGTAATAGCGTGTAATCGCTTTCTGTTAGCCAAGCTCGTATCATGCTACTTTTCCAAAAATAACAATAATATGAACGCCAGACGCTATCGTTACAATATGTTGTTAAGTTTGCTACTGTTGGTAGGCTTCATTTTTACAAGCTGGATCAGTATTGAGCATGCAAAACAGTCTCTTTATCACGGGATTAGCGATGACGCTCTACCGCTTACCAGTCACCTCGTCGATTTAGATTTACAAAAACGTTTGCAAGCACCAATCATTGTATCTCAGCAAATGGCGAACAATGTATTTATTAGACAGTGGCTGCAATCTGAGCAACGTAACTCAGATCTCATCTTCACTTACCTTGCTGACACCCGCGAACTGCACCAAGCCAGCACCAGCTTTTTGGTCGATGATAAACGCCTTACTTACTATCATGCGAATGGCTCAACAGAGCAATTAGATATTCGTGAAAAACAAAATGACTGGTACCGCGAGAGTCTTCACAGTGACTCCCCCTATTCTCTCAATGTAGACATTGACCCAAGGGATAATAGTGAAGCTATCGTCTACGTTAATCACAAAATAGAACTTGACGATGAGGTGCTAGGTATTGTCGGAGTGGGTGTGTTGTTGGCTGATTTACATCACTTAATCACGCAGTATGAAAACACTTATGAGCGTAAGTTCTACTTTATCGATCATAAAGGTAGAGTACTATTTTTTGATGATACTGTGTTGTCTGGCACCAGCATTCATGACCGTTTCCCATCACAAGCGACAACATTACTTAAACAATCTGAATATCAATTTATCATTGAGTCGCAAAGCCATACAAAATTTATCCATTCGCGTTACTTGGATTCTATTGGATGGCATTTAATTGTTGAGCAGAAAGTTGATAAAT
The DNA here is from genome assembly GCF_003934235.1 of Pseudoalteromonas sp. J010. NCBI lineage: Bacteria > Pseudomonadati > Pseudomonadota > Gammaproteobacteria > Alteromonadales > Pseudoalteromonadaceae > Pseudoalteromonas > Pseudoalteromonas sp. J010. Next base: position 88,315 of record NZ_RDBW01000002.1, read on the forward strand.
CCAACGGTATAGATGACATTCTTACTACGAATTTATGGGTCGGTAGTTTTGTTACGATATTTATACTGGTTGTTGCACACTTAACATTTAACCATTACCAAAAGCGCTTAGAGAAAATGGCTAAATACGACAAACTCACAGACACCTTTAATCGCCAAGCTTTCGAGCCACAACTACAACATCACCTTGCGAAATCCAGAAACCAATCAACCCCCGTTGTTATGCTGATGATGGATATCGACCATTTTAAGCAAGTTAACGACCAGCATGGTCATGTTGTCGGTGATAGAGTACTGCAATGTTTCGCAACAGCGTGTAAACGCCAAATAGAAAACAACGGCTTATTGTGTCGTTGGGGTGGTGAAGAGTTTATGGTTTTGCTGCCAAAAACGACGTTAGATGAAGGAATTGCGGTAGCTGAGAAAATTCATATCGCTCTGGAGAGAGCTGAGTGTGAGGTAAAAGTCACTGTTAGTATTGGCGTTGCACAATATCACATTGATGAATCGGAAGATGGTTTTATAAAGCGCGCTGATGCCGCGCTTTATCAAGCTAAGCAAGGTCGAAATCAAACCAAATTCGCCGCTTAGCGGCGATTTTTTCGAGCCCTCACGCGGCGCTGACGCTTCTCTTCTTCGCGAGCAGCCTTTTTGGCCTCTGCTTGAGCTCTCAATTCAGCGACCATTTGTTCTTCTGACTCACGCATTTCTGGTGTTTCCATGGTGATCCTGCCGATAACGGCATCGCGCAACTCATTAATAAGGATCTCTGACATTTTGTGAGTATCTACCTGATTTCCGCCCTTAACACAGCCTCGCTTACGACCCGCCATCTCGATAAATGTCCAATCACAATCAGGCAATTCATCCAGTTTGTAGCGCAGCTTCAATAGCTCAGGGTATGCAGTTAATAAGTACTCAGCAGTGTAACTTGCCACCTCTTCATAATTAATCGCTGTATCACGAATAGCGCCTGTCGCTGCCAAACGATAGCCTGAATTTTCATTTTCCACTTTTGGCCATAGCATCCCAGGCGTATCGTACAGCATAATACCGTCTTCAAGTTTAATTCGCTGTTGCGCTTTGGTTACTGCAGGTTCATTACCCGTTTTTGCAACAATTCGACCGGCAAGGGTATTGATAAGCGTTGACTTACCCACATTTGGAATACCCATTATCATCGCTTTTAGCTGCTTGTCTTGACCGACTTTATGGGGCGCAAGCTTTTTGCAAAGCGCATTAATGCGCTGCACTTCATTCGCCTTGTCATGACCAAACGCCAGCGCTTTTACGCCACTCTCACGCTCAAAGTACTCCATCCACTGCTTGGTTAATTCAGGGTCGGCTAGATCTGCTTTATTCATGATTTTGATAACAGGCTTATCACCACGTAACTGGCTCACCATCGGGTTTTCACTACTATATGGAATACGGGCATCCAGCACTTCAATAATGACGTCCATCTGCGGCATGATTTCTTTAATCTCATTGCGCGCTTTATTCATATGTCCTGGGAACCACTGTATTGCCATTTTTACCACCTGTATTAATTAACTTTAAAAGCTCATATATTGAATACGTTGCGCCCAACTCACCGCCTTGATGTGCGATTTGCATCTGACAGCCGCAGCACTTCGGATCAACATAGGGTACTAAACGCTTTTAATACAGCAGCAGTACCTCATCACTAAAGCTCCTATTCTACTATAAAGTAGAAGAATTGGGGTAATGACGAGTTAATTCTGTATAACTCGTGATGTATACCAAAAGTGTTTATCAAAAATTGTTAATTACGAAGACGCGAGTGCAACTAAAGTAAAGCTCACTAGCTTTGATGGATTATTTCACTGGGTGTAATTATATACATTCATTATATGCTCCCTAGCACTAATTGAACATATATCGCGCTATAGTGCAGATTTTAAGCATGTTAGTTTTATATACGATAGTTATGAAGCGCTTATTTATCTAGCTTGGGCGGTTGTCTGGAGATTAATACTCACGATGATTATTTGCTCTTCGAACACGACTCCCATGCAAGAAACCAAAGCCTCCTACCAGCTAGACACATTGCGTTCGAGTCGGCGACCTTTTTACCGATTGACCAAGTAAAAAGGTCAAGCATCACAGGGATGATCGACCTACAAACGCTTTACGCTATGTTGTAATGATAAAATCACAACGTGAACTTCGACAGTAGCGTTTCTTGCTCATGGGCATTTTTAGCAAGCTCTTCGCTGGCGCTGTACTGTTTGTCTGCAAAGCTACCAACTTCAACACTAATATCGTTGATATGTATTGTGTTTTTATTTATTTCTTCTATCACTACGCTTTGCTCTTCAATGGCGGTGGCGATTTGAATATTACGATCCATCAATTCTTTCACGGCTTCTGAGATTTCTTCCAGCATCTGCGTGGCTTGTTCTGTTTGCGACACGCATAGCTGAGTTTTATCACGACTACTACCCATTGCCTGCTGAACTTGCGTTGATGACACCTGGATTTGGTCTATCATCGACTTAATTTCTGTCGTTGATTCCTGAGTTTTTGATGCCAAAGAACGTACTTCATCTGCTACGACAGCAAATCCACGCCCTTGCTCACCCGCTCGTGCAGCTTCAATTGCAGCATTTAATGCCAACAAATTAGTCTGCTCTGCGATCCCGTTGATAACCGACAAAATATTTTCAATACTCTGACTATACTCTGCAAGTTGCGTGCTGAGCTCATAAGATGCGGTGATATCATCTGCTAGCGCATTAATTTGACCTCGGGCTTGGAAGAAGATCTCCCGCCCCTCGGAAGTTTTTTCATTAACCGAAGTAATGGAACTTGCTGCCTGCTGCGCATTACCCGCAATTTCCGTAGAAGTGGTGCTCATTTCATTCATTGCCGTTGCTAGACTTTCAATTAGACTCACTTGCTTATCCAACCGGCTCGATGAATGTGTCGCCAACTCTTTTGCTGCATCGCTACTAAGTACAACATCATCAGCACGCTCTTTCACTCGGCTCACTAGCCCATGTAAAGAACCTAAAAATACATTAAACTGCTGTGCCACTACACCACATTCATCTTCATTAACTATCCTCAAGCGCTGAGTTAAATCGCCCCCTCCACTCGCCATGCCTGTGATTGCTGCCTCTAAGTCATGGAGTGGTTTAAGTAAATGTATCGCCAGCGTTCTAACACATATCACACCAATAAATACTGCTAAAATAGCAATAATAAATGAATTCAGGGTGATTTCCGTTAATGTCTTGTATGCTTTTGCTTTATCGATAAGTACCGCAAGGTACCAATCGGTTCCATAGGTATTATCTAATGGCTGTAAGTAAAAAAGCCGACTGCCATCTTTGGTATCCACTTCTTGCAACTCACCGATGCCGGATAGACGCAGATTTGAATAAACCTGCTCTATCTTTTTACCGTTAAAATCAACATCCTGATGTGAAATCACTCGGCCTGCACGGTCGACCAAAAAAGCATATCCAGTGTCGTCAAAGTTCACCTGATTGACACTACTTGCTATCGTTTTAAGGCTTAAATCTCCACCAATCACACCTTTAAATCGACCAGCAGCCATGATGGGCGATACCACAGACAGCAACAGCTCTCCCGTTGCCGCGTCAGTGTAAGGGCTAGTGTATACTGTTTTATTTTGGTTTTTACCCAGCTGATACCAAGCACGTTCTCTAAAGTCAACGCCTGGAGGGTTTTTGCGCGCGGGATTGTTAGACCTTAACCCCTCTTCGGTTGCTAATGTCCCAAAGGCAAGTAAAAATTCGCTTTTGAATATGGGCGTGTTCAAGGCTTGCTGAAAGTGCTCTTCACTAAAGTTTTGTTCAAGTTGACTCTTTATTACATTAATCTGGTTAGCTTTACCCGCGAGCCAGTTTTCAATGCTGATTGCCAACAGCTTTGTACTGTCAGTTACATAAGCGTGAGTTTTAGCTTTTACCGACTCACTGACAAACCAGTAAGTAGAAAGGGTAGTGACAGAGATAATTAGCAAGATCACAACGGCGGAAGCCACAGAAAACTTAGTGCGGATCTTCATATTCAACAGCCTGAACAAAAAGTGCTCGAATATCGAAAGTGTTGTCTATAATTCGATTATTGGCAACTGAGAGATGTAAAAACAATGAATTTTACTTTAACGACCTCAACCGCACTTATAAGCATTGCCTGTTTGTTGACTCCAACAACATTACAGGCTGCTGAGCAACCCGTCACCATGGCCGACATTCACAACCTCGAACGCCAGCTTGCTGATCTCAAAGCACGGTTTATGGCACAGGAAAAAGTAACTCAGCCCGAACCTGTCATAACACCACCTCCAGCACAGCAGTCCTCCCAAGCGACCACAGCCTTACCAAAAACTACACTCAGTACCTACGCCACAATCAGACCAACATTTGGATTGATCAATGAAGATGACGAGAGCAACTGGGATGTCCGCGACGCGCTGTCTCACGCTGGAATTAAGGTAACACATGAATTTATGCCTGGTTGGCAAGCTGAGCTTCATGGTGAATGGGGAATAGATCTGGCAAATGAAGGAAACTTCGGTAAATCTAGACGTGCCTATACCGCATTGGGTACGCCATTTGGACGCTTTGGAATTGGCAAACAACGACCTGCGCAGTATTTATTTATCGCTGAGTATGTTGATATTTTTAACCATGCTAGCAGCCCTTTCGCTTACGACCCTGAGAGTATTTTTTTCGTCGACAACCTCGTAACCTATCGCTATCACTTTGGCCCAGTGACGTTCATTGCGGCAGGGCAGTTTAACGGCGACAAGGGAGACAATCAAAGCGACTTATTTAATACCGGATTAAGTTACGACCAAGCAGGGCTACATGCTGCTATTACCTATCAGCATAATGATGTATATGACAACGAACTGCATATCGGTGAAAACCGCTTGTGGTCTGGTGCACTTGCTTATCAATTCACGCCTGATTTATACGCTGCTGTGGCTTATCAAGATAAAGAGTATGAGCGCAATAGCTCTCTTGCTTCAAGGCAAGGGCATACCTTTGATGTTTCCTTGGCGTATCAACTATCAAAGCATTACAAGCTAAAAACTGGTTACTTTAATTTTGATGATGGTTACTACCAATTCGATCCGCTCAATCAAAGTTTTGACGGTTACAACATCACATTGGAGTGGCTTCCCACAGCACCACTGAGAGTTCACCTTGAATATTTGAATAAGTCTTATGATAATCAAGAAGATATGGATTCAATCTCTATTGGCTTTCGGTATGATTACAAACAAGAGTGGCAATTTGAATAACCAAGTCATCAAGTATTCAAGTGAGAGTGATACACTTAAGCCAAACCTCGGGGTATTCACGTTTTCAGGAGCAACATGCGTCACTCTCCCATTCCTTTAGAAAACGTCGCAACACAACAAATACAATGTGTTGTTGTGTTGCACGGATTGTATATGTCAGGCTTTGTAATGAAGCCCCTTAGCGCACGCTTGGAAAGATCTGGCTATCGTATCTTAAACTTGAGTTACAACACCTTAACCCCCAATCTCGACAAGATCTGCAAGGCGATAGACGACTTTATTGGTAACCGCCCAGCGGCGTTAGTTTGTCACTCGATGGGAGGCTTGGTCGCCCGTGCTTATTTAGAGCGCAATTCAGTGGCAAGTACACAGGTAAAAAAAGTGGTGACGTTGGGGACACCACACAAGGGTAGTGCCATTGCCAAGCATATGCACGACAAAGGCCTAGAGTTACTGTTAAAAAACAGTGTGGAGTTTTTGTTGTCTCGTAACCAAGATTGGCCATTTAACGCCAAGCTTTACAGTATTGCCGGAGACTTGCCCATCGGGCTAATGCCATTGCTACAAAAAGGCAGTCAATCAGACGGCACTGTGCTGCTAGAAGAAACTAAACTCAATGGTATGGCTGAACATAAAGTATTTCACCTCAGCCACACCAGCCTAATTTATTCTCGCGCAGTCATGGATTATATATGCGATTTACTGAAAAACCCCTAGTGCTCTGCGCTTGCAGCCACTTTATATGCAATAAATGCAATCAACCCAACGACTAATGGAACCGGCGCAGCGATGTAACCAAAGGTATCAGAATTCGCAATACTTGCACCTGCCAAGTGACCAACCAGACCAACTACAAAAGCCACTAAAGCGATAACGACGACGACGATTTCCATTTTGTGTTCGGATGTTGTTTTGCCTTTCATACTCATTTCCTCAAGTAGTTAGACACGCTACTTTGTGTGCCTTGATGACCTGATTATGCGCTTCTACTTCGTTGATATTTTGACCTAAATCAATTTTAAAACCGCCAAAAGACCTAGCGGCTTTACGTTTTGTTTTGGATCAAATTTTATTCAACCTTGTCGATTTCAGGAAAAAGTTGGCAAACTTTATTCCCCAACGGTGGCGCCACTTTTTCGCTATTTTCTAACGATCTGATACAGGTCATCTTGTATTAATATTTGATGTGTTTTCATGATAACGATTGATTTTTTAGATTAAATGGTTTGATTTTAATCATTGGGCAATTCATCACGGTTGCGCCATACTGACTGTAAATCAACAAGGAGCATCGCATGACAAACATTAATTCTATCGGTTTAGACAAAGACAAAAGCCAAGCTCTAGTTACTGCTTTGAATACACTACTGAGTAGCTATCAAATTCAATACATGAATGCGCGAGGCTTTCATTGGAACATCAAAGGTCGTGAGTTCTTTGAACTACACCTAAAATTCGAAGAAATCTATACATTACTTCTGGAAAAAGTAGATGAAATTGCTGAACGTATTTTAACGATTGAAGGAAATCCACTACATGCGTTCTCAGATTACTTAGAAACCAGCAAAATTAGCGAAGCCAAAGGGATCAGCGACGGTACACAAGCGCTTGAGACTCTACTTAAAGGTTACACAACACTCATCGCCATGCAGCGTGAGATCTTAGCCCAAGCAGGTGATGCTGAAGACGAAGGAACCGCAGCGCTCATGAGCGACTATATCAAAGAGCAAGAAAAGTTGGTTTGGATGCTAAAAGCGTATTTAAACTAGCCCATTTGCTTGAAAGAGCATTCATTCTTTAAATACGCCATTACCTAGCGGTATAACTGACTGCGACCAAACTCGCTTAGCCTTTGGGTAAAAGCGAGTTTGGCCGTGATACTATATGAGCAATTAAGCTTGGCTATGTGTGTCCAGCAAACTTATAAAAAATGCCATTTCTAAAGCACGTTCATGCAAGCTTTTAAATCGCCCAGAAGCTCCGCCATGCCCTGCTTCCATATCCGTTTTAAACAATAGCAAGTTATCGTCCGTTTTATATTCCCTAAGCTTGGCTACCCACTTCATCGGCTCCCAATACTGTACTTGTGAATCATGAAGGCCTGTAGTAACCAGAATATGAGGATAAGCTTTTGCCTCGATGTTGTCATAGGGTGAGTAAGCCAATATCGTCTGATAATCCGCTTGGAAGTTCGGGTTACCCCATTCGTCATATTCATTCGTGGTCAGGGGAATAGATTCATCCAACATGGTAGTTAACACATCTAAAAACGGCACATGACAGCCTAAGCCGAGATAGAGTTCTGGCGCTTGATTTGCAATTGCCCCCATCAATAAACCACCAGCGCTACCACCAGATGCGAATACCTTGTCTTTATCACCATAACCTTGCTCAACCAATGCCTTAGTTACGTCAATAAAGTCGTTGAAGGTATTTTGTTTATGCGCTTTTTTGCCTTGCTCATACCACTGGCGACCTAGCATTTCAGAGCCACGTATATGTGCAATCGCATAAACAAAACCTCTGTCTAACAAACTTAAAATCTGACTTGAAAAGTTCGGGTCTATCGTGATCCCATAAGAACCGTAGCCATATTGCAGCAAAGGGTTACTGCCATCTTGTTGAAACTTATCTTTACGATAAACCAAGGATACCGGGACTTTTACACCGTCTCTAGCAGTAATATGTAAGCGCTCAGAGTGATAATACTCTGGTTTAAAATCACCTAGCACCTGTTGTTGTTTTTTTAATGTTTTTTTACCGCTTGTTAGGTTGCAATCATACACAGAGCTAGGCGTTGTCATGCTTGAGTAATGGATACGAACGCTGGTTGCACTGGGTTCAGGGTTACTTCCGATCGTTGCGTAATAACAAGCATCATCAAAGCTAAGATGATAACTCTGCCCCTGATAGTCATGTACAACAAAGCGAATTTGCCCTTGCTCGCGCTCGGTCAGAACAAAGTGGCTATTAAATAACTCTAGTCCCTCTAATAAGACATGCTCTCTATGTGCTACCACCTCTTCCCACTGCTCCATATCCGCGATAGTTTGCTCAGTGGCACGCATTAAGCGAAAGTTTTTAGCCGCTTTATTTGTCAGGATATAATAAAACTCTCCCATCTTTTCAAGGCCATACTCATGACCCTCCACTCTTGGGAGTAGCGTTTTAAACTCTCCCATTGGGTCATTCGCATCTAATATAAGCTGATCGCTGGTTTCTGTAGCAGCAAGATAAATGAAGATCGCACTGTCATCTCGGCTTTTACCTAGCCCCATATAAAATTGGCGGTCTTGCTCTTCAAATACTAAAATATCATCGCTTTGCGGTGTGCCCAGTACGTGACGATATACTTGGAATCCCAGTAATGTTTGCTCATCTTTTTTAACGTAAAACAGTGTCTTATTATCGTTAGCCCACACTACCTGACCTTCTGTGTTATGCAGTACATCAGGAAGTAGTGTATTGGTAGTAAGATCCAAAAACTTAATTGTATAGATGCGGCGGCCATCAGTGTCTTCACTATAGGCTAGCAGCTGTTCATGTGGGCTTACGGTAATATCTCCGACATCATAAAACTCGTTGCCTTGTGCTAGCTGATTGACATCAAGCAATAAGATTTTATCTGACAGATCTTCTTGCGACGCGCGATAGTGCTTGGCATATTCCTCATCACCATTCACTTCACTGACATACCAGTAACTGCCATCTTTTGAGGGCACTGAGCTATCATCTTTTACTATACGTCCTTTCATTTCTTCAAATAGCTGTGACTGTAATGTTTGGTGCGGTGCCATTAGTGCATCACAGTGGGCATTTTCCGCATTTAAATGCGCCAACACTTCGTCATTTTTACGCTCATCATCCCGCATCCAGTAGTAATTATCGATACGTTCATGATCATGATGTAGCAAAGATTTTGGTAACTTTTTGGCTAGAGGTTGTGTTTTATCCATCACCTAGTGTTCATCCTAAATTTCTATCATTTTTTGCCAGTGTAATATCAATCAGCTTAATTCTCCAAGCAATTCCAAGGCAGACATAAGGCGTAAACAAAAAGGCCGAGCTATATGGCTCGGCCTGTTGAATGACTAATAATAATACTGAATTACTGGATCTCAACTTCGTCTAGTGGTTCATCATCTGTCAGCGGCTTACGTCTGATTTTTCCTTTTAGACGAGCACCCGCAGCTTGTACATCGGCCAAGATAAGATACAAAGCAGGTACTAACACCAGTGTTATCAGCGTTGCAAATAACACCGCAAACCCTAGTGAAACAGCCATTGGGATCACAAAGCGCGCCTGCAAGCTTGTTTCAAAGATGATGGGCATCACACCAGCAAAGGTCGTGATGGATGTGAGGGTGATAGCCCTAAAGCGAGCACAGCCGGCCTCAACTACCGCCTCTTTGATCCGCACACCTTCTGCACGAGCTTGGTTAATATAATCTGTCATTACCAAGGAGTCGTTAATAACAACCCCTGCGGCTGCAACCAAGCCAAACATCGACATGGTACTCATATCTAAGCCAAAGATTAAATGCCCCCATAGCGCACCGACTAAACTAAATGGGATAACCGACATTACGATCAGTGGCTGTGCGTAACTTTTCAGCGGCACAGCTAAGAGGATATATACCATCAGCATACCCGCGGCGAAGAAGAGGATTTGCTCACTGGTCTGCGCTTGGCGCTCTTCAACAGAGCCACCCAATTTGGTTTTCACACCAGGGAACTGTTTGAGCAGATCAGGTAAAATGTTGTCTTCAATATTCTTCACCACAGCATCAGGCTCGATCAGCTCTTCATCAATACTGCCGTAAACATAAACGGTTCTAAACCCATCTTCACGACGAATATAGTTGATCCCTGGCTTTTCAATAAATTCGACTACGTCACCAAGCATGACTTCTTTACCTTGTGCGGTGGTAATGATAGTGCGCTTGAGTGAAGCAAGTGCCCTTCGGTCAAGCTCTGGGTAACGTACCATCACTTTAATTTCTTCACCGTCACGGATCACGCGCTGCGCCTCACCACCATAGAAGCTATTGCCTACTTGAATGGCAACATCTGAAAGTTGTAAGCCTAATTCATAGGCAACTGGCTTCAATGCTATTTGCACTTCCTTGCTTGCAGGGTCAATACTTGAGCTAATATCAAATAGCCCAGGTTGTTGTTGCAGCATGGCTATCAGCTGTCTGCCAGCCGCATTGAGCGTATCTATATCAGAGCCGAGTAGGCGATAACCAAATTCGCCTTCGCCACCGCTTTGCTCACCAACACTATCGTATACAATGATTGATTTTACTGCGGTAATTTCTGGCATCGCTTCACGCCAACGACGTGCTAACTCAAAGGCTGTAAATGGTCTAAGATCCTCTTCAACTAATGTCGCAAGTACCGAGCCCTTAGTTCGACTTTGGTTCCAAGCGTATACATCTTTGATAATGCCTTGGCCAAACTCTTGAACAATCTCTTTATCCACGTTACGTACCATCAACTCAATTGCCTGCATTGCTGCAATCGTTTGTTCATCCGACACATTATCGTTCATGGTGATTTCTATTTTCGGATAGTCTTCAGGCACTTTCGGGAAGGGAATAAAGCGCACAAGGTTTGAAGTCACCAAACTTAAGCTGAACACCAACATCGCAACAAAGCTCAGCAGTACAGTCCAGCGCCACTCAACACAACGCTCAATAAAACGTTTATAAGGCCCATTTACAAAGGCAAAAAACTTTTTGTTAAACGCAGCGCGGCGGCTGTTGGCACGCATTGGCTTAATCTTAGTGTGGGCGATATGCGCAGGTAAGATCCACTTAGATTCTATTAAACTGAATATCAAACATAATATAATCACGCCTGAAATTGATTTAAAAAATGCGCTTTCAGGGCCTGAAGAAAACAGCATAGGCGCAAACACCGCAATCGTCGTCAATACGCCGAACGTTGCTGGAGTCGCTACGCGCTTAGCACCAATCACCACATTCTTTACACTGTGACCTTTGCGCTCGATCTCTGAATAGGCGGATTCACCTATGACAATAGCATCGTCCACCACAATACCCAGTACCATAATAAAGGCAAACAAAGAGATAATATTGATACTGATCCCAAGGGCTGGCATAAACAAAAACGCCCCTAAGAAACACACAGGTAAACCAATCATCACCCAAAGGGCCAACTTGAAGCGCAAGAAAAGTGTCAACATAATGGCAACCAGCAGGGCACCTTGCAGCATATTGCTCTTCATCATTTCTAATCGTGCGTTAAGGTAGTACGTCATATCCACAATAGGTTCAAGACGTAGACCTGAAGGTAAGGTTTGGTTTTTTTCTTCTATGTATTTATGTACCGCTTGCGCGATTGGGATCATATTTTGGTCTTTAGTCGCTTTTACCGACAAGAACACGGCATTCTCACCATTTAATCGAAAGTAGTACTCGCCTTCGGTAAGACCATCTTTGATTTCTGCAATGTCTTGCAGGTAAATCTTCGCGCCATTATCGCCAACTTTAACGGGGATATTTCTAAATTCATTACCACGGTACATTTGGTTTTCCACACGCACCGCAATAATGCCGGAGTCTGTTCTAATTTGCCCAGCCGAAATGTTAGTTGAGTAACGACGTATAGCATTGCTCACATCACTGATAGTTAAGTTATAACGACGCAGCGCATCAGGGTCCACTTCAATGCCAATCTCGTAGTTAGGTGTTGAGCGGTCAACTAGGGAAATAGTTGGGATCTCTAATAGCTCGTCCTCAATCTCTTTCGCTATTGGCTTAAGCGCATTTAATGGCAAATTACCAGCAAGGGCAACATTCACAACATCTTGACGAAACTCCACCAACTGTACTTGAGCGGGCTCCATAGATGCAGGGAAAGTCGCAATACTGTTGACTCTAGAGCGAATTTTATCTTCAACCTCGGTGAGGTCTTCATCTTTGTAGATCTCTAGCTGCGCACTACCGCTACCACGAGCAGCACGGTACACCCCTTTTTTAATTTCGGTAACGTCTTTTAATGCTTCCTCAATCTTAACTAGGATACCTTCCTCAATTTCTTGAGGAGAAGCGCCTGGATAAACAGCTGACACCGTCACATAGTTAATTTCGAAGTTGGGAAACATTTGCCTTTGAATAGTCATGTAACTGATAAAGCCCATTATCAGTATAAAAACCATCAACAAATTCGCTGCTACTGGGTTATTCGCAAAGTAAGCAATAATCCCGCGCTGCGGTGCTTTTTCTATATCACTCATGGTCGCTCCTTGCTGTTACAGCTTTTCCGGCTGACTACTACTTGGCTTTGCTGACTGATCCGTGCCTGCTACTTTTACTTCCATGCCCTTTTGCGGGTACTCTGGTGGTGTCATAACTACTTTGTCGCGACTCGTAATGCCATCACCAATCAAGAAAAACTTACCCTCTTCGCGGATCACCTGCACCTTTCGAGGCTCAAGTTGGTTGTCTTGATTAAGCAACCAAACGGATTGATTATTCACGATTTCTTGAGGTAGACGGTAGATTTGCTTTAATGTTTTACCTGCAAAGCTAACCTGTACATAAGTGCCGTACTTCACTGCTGGCTGACCAGTTGTTAGCCCATAAGGGTCTTCAATACGCACCACTAAGTTATTCATCCGTGTCTGCTGATCAACCGTGCCCAAGTCTCTGTCTATAACAGCTTCACGGCTAAAAGCATTAGCACCTCGCTGATAAACTGTTGCTGCCAGTCCAGATACACGCTCAGGTAAAAATACGGAATCAAACCCCGCGATCGGAATAATAACTTCCGCTGTTTCAATATTATTTAAAATGCCAACCGAGCTGCCCATAGAAACAAACTGGCCAAGGCCCACCTGCTTATTCACCACCAACGCATTATAAGGGGCAATAACTTCGCAATTTTCAAGATCTCTTCTAGCGCGTTGTAGTGCTGCTTTGGCTGATTTAACTGACGCCTTTGCACTCATCACTTGGGGCTTGCGTAAAAATAGGTCGGTATGTTTTTTGGTTGGAAATCGTCTCGCTTCATCTGCGGCAACATCCGCTTGCGCTTGCTCTTCAATTAACTGCGCTTCTGCTCGTGCCAATTCAGCTTCCGCTTGGAGTACCGCAGCCTCATAATTATCTTGCTCAATTCGCAATAGCACTTCGCCCTTTTGCACTATACCACCCTCGACAAAGCTCGGATGCCAGTATTCTACTTCTCCCGATACCTGGATAGACAGTTGAGTGCTTTCAAGCGGTTTGACTTCCCCATAGCTCTGTATCACCACTTGATGATCTTGCGCGGCTAAGGTTTCCACTTCAACAACAGGACGAGAATCAACTTCTTGTTTCTCAGGCTCACTTTTAGCAACCGCATTGACGACATTAAAGCCGACAACACCGGCTATAAGCACGGTAAAGGGTAGAATCCATTTTAGAGTTTTAGCTTGCATGACAGTACCTATTGATAATTTCCTGACCGTATAGTAACAAGTTTAGCGCGTTCTCGGATGTGACATTTGTAAGAATCTGTTACACCTTCCCCACACCTCCTATCAATGCGCCTGAAACCTGGAGTATTGTTTATTTATTTCAAACAATTAGCATCAAGCTCCAAGTTACCTACAGCGCCAATATTTCGTATCACTATTGCAGATTTCATAACAAAAAGTTTCTGTTCTAGTTACAAACTACTGGGGTTCTTTGGGGTTTGCTTGTTGAGAAACATGATAAAGTTCAAGTATAAAAATAATACAACTGGTAAATACGCACGCAACTATCATGTAGATCCATAGCTGCGCAGTTAAAATACCAAACGCGCGACCTATAGCTAAAGACAGTATGTATGCGCAGATCATCACTGGTATTATCAAATATGCACGCACTTTACATTGCTCAACTAAAATATCCCTGACTTTGGCTCCGACTAAACATTTAATCGAAAAAACAGGCGCACTAAGAATAGCTAAATACCCAATTAAGCCATACATACCCGCAACGACTTGAAACAGCATTACCACGGCTATCGCTAACCCTGCCCAAAAACTCAACATAGCGGATTTGTTCAGTTGCTGCATGCGCGCCTTTATGTCTACGAGTCTCAAGATAGACTGGCTTGGGTTATGTGCCTTATAAAGCTCAGTTATCGTGTTTAATTCCAGCGAAGCATTCGCTTTTGCGCGCACGATAATATTGCCATTAATAAAGTTAAATGGCAGGTAGGCAACTGGTTGCACTTGTAAACTATGACTGAAGGTATTCTCAACGATACCGACTAGTTTTATCGGACGCTGATGCCTGTCGTATAGCGTCGTGCCAACATCATTGCTATTGAGCTCCAACACCTGTGCTAGCTTTTGGTTGATGATCACCTTTTGTCCAGTATCTGTTGTACTCAAGTCATCTTGATTAAACCCACCACCGGCAATAAAACGTTGACCCGTAGTGACAAAATAGTTTTCACCAATAAGCTGTAAATAAGCCGTTATCATATTAGTACCATCGTCACCGCGACTTAATGGCTCTAAAAATACAAATTCATGAGGAATGACAGCTGCTAGCGCTGCACTGTCTATATCTGGGTGATTATTTAACGCTGCTAAATTGATCTTTGCTTGGTTATATCTCGCTTGGATAGCGTCATCGTTCCGAGCATAGTCACTTTGCTGTAGCTCAACAAAATAAAGTGATTCAGCGTTAAAACCACTATGGGTAAGTAATTGGCCACCAAAATAACTCAGCAGCCAAAATGCTAGCCCCATCGTAATGGCGCCAATGCCCATTTGTGTACCAAGTAAAGTCTGGCCAACCCAGTTTGGTAATTGCTTGGTTTGTCCTTTGCCCGAGCCACTGAGTTGACTACGAATATCTCGAAATGAAACTTGCGATAATGCCAATGACACAAACACCCATGCACATAGCTGACTAAAAGCGATAACACTCAGAATGCTCCACCATGGTACAGATAACCATGTCACATGAGCCAAGCTCGCTTGTGTCCAAACGCGAAATAGTCCAAGTCCCCCTTGCGCTATCATCGCTGCAATCGCTGATGACAGTAAAAATATAAACGCGATATAACACCATTGTGCTCGCTTTAAGTCAGTGCGCTTGGCACCCATTGTGATCGCTAGCGCCAGTTGTGTTTGCTTTGATTTAAAATCTAAAAGGTATAGCGAAAAAGTATTCACTAAAGTAATCAACAATAACGCGACACTAGCAAACGTCAGCCAGTGCATTGTCTTTTTTAACTGGCCTTTGAGTTTATTCACCAATGGCTGTAAAGCAAATACAAGCTCAACCCGTCCTGGTAATCCTTGCTGAATTTGCGCCTGCTTAAATGCGCTTTGTAGGTTTGCCTGTTGCACAGCAAGGTGTAGCTCAACGTCCTTACTCTTTGGCACTCGACCAACAAGAAACACCTCACTTCTTACTGCTAAATGATCCAGATCAGAGATACCTTCCCCTATGGCCAAAGCAAAAGGCAGAAAAACATCACTACCTTGATTAGACTGAAATAACTGAGGCTCTTGGTCATCACACGCGGCAACGCCTACAATAGTGAAATATCGCTCATCTAGTTGTAGTGTTTGACCAATCAGCGCATCACCGGATAAATGCTGCTGGGCAAAGCATTCGCTAACCACAGCTTCATTCAACGTTTCGCCTAATGTATCTGATTGAGAAAACCACCGCCCTCGTTTAAGCGACATGTCAAATAAGGAGAAAAACTCTTGATGCACATAAGTGGTCGATACCTTGGGCTCAACGAGCGCTCCTCGAAGTAGCCCTTGGCTGTAAAATACCGCAGAGGCCTGTTCAAAAACCTGTTTATCCTGTGCCAATTGCCATGCGACGGGCGTAGACATCGCTTGCGCCATGACCACTTTTTGCTCGTCATCTACCATGTCTGAACGCAGCCACATCAGCTTGTCACTTTGCGGGTAGGGCAAAGGCTGATATGCGTGCCACGATAGCGCAACGCTCATCATTAACGCAGCAAAAGATAAGCTCAATAAGATGACCAAAACCACGTTAAGTTTGGCTCGACTGAGTTGTGCATGCCAATATTTCATTACACCTCCTTGATCGCGGTAGACTGATCTATGAGCACACTCAAAGGCATGCGCAGCAAACGTTGCAACGAGGTAAGTAAGCACACGCTAGATGTAATAACGATGCCAATCGAAGCGAGTATGAAGTCGACAACAGAAAAGGGCTGTTGAAAATACCAAGACAACAAAAAAACCCCAGCTAACGCGATACAAAGTGCAACACCGAGATGTTGTACATGGGTATACAGCACTTCTATTCGTAAGTCTTGAAATTTAGCCCCTACTACCATCTTTGTAGCGTAATAAGTAGACCTGAGCGACTGTCCATAGCGATAAACACCAGCTAAACCGACCACAACCAAAAGCAATACCAACGAAAATAGAAACAGTGCACCATAGGTTACTAATGTGTCAGTTAATAAATATTGCTCTCGCTGCTTAGCCAAAGACTTAAAGCTAAATATTTTTAAAGCTGGGTGTACTTGCGCTAGCAATGCTGAAAAGTGTGCTTTGTTCACCGGGATAGTAGTCTGTAATAGTATATTATTTTGGCCAAGTACCGCGTTGTAGACATGTGGTTGCAGTGGCTTTCCGGGTTCGACTAAATCAGCGACGATGCCAATTATTTCAAAAGCGGCGCTGTCATCTGTAATATTGAAACTGAGAAACTTTCCAAGTGCCTGCTCTTGTCCACCAAGTTGCTCTGCAAAGGTTTTATTAATGATGAGTTGTTGCTCACCGCTGCGCACCTCTTCACTATCAAAAAACCGCCCTTCTAATAATTCTAACGAGAAAAATTCGAAGTATTGACTATCAATAACCCGCCCAACAGGATGCACACGTTCAAGCGTAGTCACCTCTTGGAGTGACCAAGTTCCTGAACCTAACTCTATAGGTGAGCGACTACGACTAACAGCTGTAACTTCAGGTGAATTGGCTAATGCCTCACTGGCTTGGTGCATTACCTGTTGGTATTCAGATGCGGACATACTGTCTGGCGCATACAATACCATTTCATACTTATTTTCTAAGTCCACCGCGTAGGACTGCTGTAAGTGACTCAATGCGGACAGCCCCACTTGCAAACAAAAGAAAATCAACATGACAGAAAGGCTGAGCTGGCTGATGGCCATTAATGTTTGTACGCGCTTGCTGACTACCACAGCGCTTCCTTTACCACTTTGCTTTAGTACTTTCGCCAACCGCTGATAACGTATCGCAGACATACCACCACCTAGCAGCAAACCACTTGTTAGTAACGCCACCATGCACAGCGCCGCAACGCTTTGCCATGTTAGTGTTATCAGTTGTGCTTGTGGTAACAGACCAAGTAATTGTTGCTGTAGCAACTCACACAGAAAATAGCCCACAATTATGGCTATCACCACAGAGCCAAAACACAGCTTTAATAATGGCAGCCATTGTGACCATGCAATGTCTTTTACCTTGGCACCAACAACAGCTTGAATAGCTAATTTTCGCTGGATCTGGCTGAGTCTCGCCAAATACAAATTACAAATATTCAGCAGTGCAATGGCGAGTAGACCGAGCGATGCGGCAAATATACCAACCAACAAAATAGGAGATTTACCAAGCATTATGGTTTTCAATGGTACCGCCCTGACTCCGATACTCCACCCCGCAAAGTATTCACTTTCACTCACCTTGCTTTGCCATAACGTATTCATTTCATTTGAAAGAGAAAGTGAAACCTCTTGGTGTGTTGTCGTGGGTGCCAACTTTCCCACCATCAAATTTAATGGGTAACGATTCCACCAATAAGGCTTAGCCTCTTCTGAGGTTAAATTGTATTGCCAAGGTAACCATACTGCTGTTCGGTGGGACAACATTTTTAAGTTAGGTTCTGTAAAATCCTGTGCCACCACACCTACAATGGTAAATTGTTGCTCATCAAGCTTGACGGTTGTATTGAGAATATTAGGATCGCCGTTAAAGTGTGTCTGCCACGCTTCAAAACTCAACACCGCAACTGGATTGCTTTGGGTTGCAGGCTCCGTTATCGCGCGTCCTAATGCCAATGGCATATCAAAAATGTTAAACCACTCTGGTGATACATAAGCAGTTTCTACACGTGGCATGTGTGCATGCGAAGTTAATAACTGCTCGCCGTAGTGTACCAATGCAAGTTGCTCAATTGACTCTGGCTTATGCTCGTATAAGTGCATCAAAGAGGGATAATTAAAAGCTTCGCTGCTTTCATCACCTTTTTCATCAAACATCGGATATTCCAGCTTAACGATGCGTTCAGAGTCTGGGTATGGCAACGGAGACAAGTACAAACTATGTAACATCGCCATTGCCACTAACATAACCATAAACACACAGCTCAATGTGGTTATCACCCCAACATGATATACCCCTAACTGAGATAAATTTTTTAGTTTCATATCACCCTCGCTAGGCACTCTGATCTAGGGGCTGTGTTGATGCGACGGTACCTAACAGTTCACCGTCAAACAACTTCACCTGCTTAGGGGCCATATCGGCATAACGGGGATCGTGAGTCACCATACATATTGTGGTGCCCTGCTGGTGTAACTCAGCAATTAACTGCATCACTTGATCGCCGCTTTTTGAGTCCAAGTTACCTGTGGGTTCATCGACAAGTAAAATCGTTGGCTCAGTTACCAGCGCACGCGCTATCGCTACACGTTGTTGCTGGCCACCTGAAAGCTGATTTGGGGTATGCTGCGCTCGGTGTGACAAGCCAACTTTTTGCAAACAAGACTCAACGCTTTGTTTTATTTCTGACTTAGTGAGTTTCTTGCTCCGATACTTTAGCGGCAATGCCACATTGTCGAACACCGATATTTCATCAATGAGATTAAAAGACTGAAATACAAAGCCAATATGCTCATTACGTAGTTCAGCAGCCTGATCGAGTGTTAATGACGTCACATCGTGACCGCCGATGGAATATACTCCGCTGGTTGCGCGCTCAATTAAACCCATAATTGAAAGTAGCGTCGATTTACCACATCCAGAAGGGCCAGAAATCGAAATAAAATCACCTTGGTCAACGACCAGTGAGATGTTTCTCAGTGCATGTGTTTGAAGTTCTTCAGTTTCGAATACTTTATTTATATTTTTTAGCACTATCATCATGATATTCCTAATTTAATGAGATCGTTTCACCTAAGCTAGCAAGGTGTGCTAGATCAGAAATGATAAGTTCGCTTCCAGCTGAGACGCCAGAATCTATAACAATATATTTTCCTGTTGAAGTACCAAATTGGACTGGCACTGGGTGAGCGGTGTGTTTACCGGTTAGCTTGAACAACGTGTGAGTTTGATTGTCTTTGGCATTAGCTGGTCGCTGCACATAGATTGCGTCTTTGATGTGCTTAATGGCAATGCTCGCTGAAATACTCAGCTGCGCACGCGCTTGTTTTGGCAAATTATTGGGCAAACTTACTTCGACTTCCACTGTGTTATCTGTCACCACAGGGTCAATGCGAATAACATTGCCCTTTACCCTATCGTTTTGCATTTTTACCGTGACGACTTGGCCTGTTTCAATCCAGCGTACTTGCGATTGCGGGACAGATAATACAGCGACAAGCGATTGATTTGACCCGATAAGCGCCACCATATCACCAACATTGACTCGCTGTCCTAGCGCCAAAGGCATCCGCTCTATCATGCCAGAAGTACTTGCTCGAATAACAAGCTGCTTCTGTTTGTCCAATAGGTTTTGTAATTCCTGCTCACGAATGGCAATTTCTTCATTCGCTAACGCAAGCGCTGAAGTATGTAGCGCTTCCAGTTGCTGTGAACGCTTTTCTAGCATGGTGATCTCATGCTCTAAGGTGCTCAAGCTGGTTTGTGTTTGGGCAAACGTCAGTGCCGAAATAATCCCCTGCAGGGCCAAGTCTCGCTCCGCTCGGTGGCGCAGTATCAAGGTTTTTAACGCTCCTTGTTTTTGCATCAACAGAGTTTGTTCATTGAGCAATTCTCTTTGTTGTGAGAGCGCTAGCTGCTCATACCCTGTTTTAGATTGACGCAATGCTTGCATCGCTTGTTGTACTTGCAGATCAAGATCTGGACTAGTTAATTCAACAATGGCTTCGCCCGCCTCCACAACCGCACCAGCTTTATGGTAGAGCGCTTTTACAATGGCGGCAGTTTGTGCATTTAGTAAGTGCTGCTGCGCACTACGTAACTTCCCAAAGCTATCCACCGATAAATTCAGTGGCCCTTGTTGCACCTGTGCAATAAGCACCTCACTACGGGCTATATGATGCTTAGAGCCAAGCAACTGCCACACAACAAGACACATGATGATGCTCACCACAACACTCGCGATGACATAAAATTTGGTTTTCTTAGGCTTTGCTGGTTTAACTAAATCCATTTTCCCTCCTTACAGACCATCTGTTAGGAGCGAAAACTGTGCCAAAAAATAATACCCATATATATCAAAAACTTAAATTAAAACTATAACTCAAGGTCTAGTGTAATCTCCGATATCGTATCACCTATTTCGGAATCGGAGCGGATTTGTTGTGTTGATTACAGGGCGATTTATCTTTTGTTACATTCATTTGGACTAGAGTTTCTGACATCACAAAATGTTTTAGGTACACTCAAATTTTTATAATTTTTGGTCTAACAACATGAGAAAAACAGCATTGAGTATTGCGCTCGCTCTGACATTTGCCAGCGCGCCTAGCTTCGCTAAAAAAGACAAAAAAGAAGAAGAGAAAACCATCGCCTCGCTGATTGAAAACAAAACCAGTATCGATGCGTTATTTCCACTTTATCAAGACAACAAAACAGGTGAATACCTGATGCAGCTGAATGCGTCTCAGCTCAATACCCCATTTCTATATTTTGCACATACCGTTGATGGCGTCACAGATGCCGGTCACTACCGTGGTGGTTACCGCGAAACTAAGCTGATTGAGTTTAGAAGACATTTTGATCGCATTGATATCATCAGTAAAACTCCTCGTTTTGTCTTTGATGATAACTCAGCCATTGCTAACGCTAGTGATGCGAATATCAGTGAAGCAGTATTGGCGAGCATTAAGATTGAAAAAGCAGAAGACGATAAAATTTTATTTAAAGCTGACAAGCTATTTTTAAGCGAGTCTCTTCATAAAGTTTCTCCGTGGAAACGTGCTAACGATAAAAATGCCAGTAAACGGTTCGCACTAGGAAAGTTAGATGCGAAGAAATCACGGATCGTAAAACACCGTCCTTACAGTAATAATCTAGATATCGTCGTCGACTATGTATTTAGCAACCCAGAGCCTAAAGTCAGAGGTTCAAATGCCATTACTGACCCTCGTTTTGTGACATTAAAAGTTCAGCACAGTTTTGTTGCATTGCCAGAGAATGACTATCAACCGCGTTACGATGATGCCCGTATCGGGTATTTCACCAATCAATTTGATGTGCAAACATCTCCAGATTGGACGCCTTACAAAGATGTGATCAAACGTTGGGATCTCGTGAAAAAAGACCCAAATGCAGCGCTTTCAGAACCAGTAGAGCCGATTGTATGGTGGATAGAAAATACCACACCACTTGAGTGGCGAGATACTGTTCGAGAAGGGGTATTGGCTTGGAATAGTGCGTTTGAAAAAATTGGTTTTAAAAATGCTATTGTCGTAAAAGTACAACCTGATGACGCTGACTGGGATGCAGGAGACATCAATTATAATGTGTTGCGCTGGACTTCCTCTCCTCGCCCACCATTTGGCGGTTATGGACCTGCCACTGCACACCCACTAACAGGCCAAATCCTTGGCTCAGACATCATGTTAGAATATGTCTTCATGCGTAACCGCTGGATCTACGATTCTCTGTACTCACAGGGACAAGCAAGTCAAAGCGCAGATCCCGAGCATCATGCCCTACACTGCTCTTTAGGGCATGAGATGCAAGGCCAATTAATGACAGCCAGTCTTGCAACAGGCGCAGACATTGAGCGTAAAGAGATGCTACGTCAAGGTCTAGTACAACTCATTCTACATGAAGTTGGCCACACCTTAGGACTCAATCACAATATGAAGTCTTCGATTTTATGGGGACCAAAAGAGATCCATGACGCATCAAAAACACAAGGGGTGTTAACGGGCTCGGTGATGGACTATGCACCAGCAAACATCGCGCCTGTGGGAATGAAGCAAGGTGATATTTTCCAAACGAAACCAGGTCCATATGATAATTGGGCGATAGAGTTTGGTTATAGCCCTGCACTACAAGATGAAGCGCAAGAACAGCTACGTCTTGAAAAGATTCTATCTCGCTCTGGTGAACATGCCCTCGCTTTTGGTAATGATGCTGACGATATGCGTGCACCTGGACGTCATATAGACCCTCGAGTCATGATTGGGGATCTATCATCAGACCCTGTGACGTATGGTGTAGATCGTATGACACTGATCAACCAACTATTCACTGAGCTAAAAGATAAAGCGAGAGTCTCAGGCCAGTCACATCAGCAACTATTAACCTCAGCTAACATTTTGTTTAGCCAGTACAGCGGCCAAGCTCGAGTTATCTCTCGTCAAATTGGTGGGGTATATGTTGAACGTCAAGTAGTTGGTACTGAGAATGACACTAAGCCATTCATGCCAGTGCCACAAGCGCGTCAAARAGCAGCAATGGCGGCGTTAAAAGACATGGTGTTTGCACCTAACGTGCTAAAAAACATGCAGCCATTATACAACTATATGCAGGCTCAGCGTCGCGGTTTTAATCACTACGGTAAGAACGAAGATCCAAAAGTGCATAAAATGGTACTAGGTATGCAAAAGTCAGTGCTTGATCAAGTGCTGCACGCAAACGTGTTACAGCGCATCAGTGACTCTGCCTACTACGGTAACCAGTATAGCCTTAACGAGTTTTTAAATGATCTTAGTGCTGCTATTTTTGTTGCTGACAAGCATGCAACAACACTCAGCCGCAACCTACAAATTGAGTATGTAAATCGACTTATTCAAGTTGCAGGTCTAACGAAAGCGAGTAAGTACGACAATTTGGCAAAATCAGCTGCGCTATATCAGTTGCAACTTATTTTGGACAAGGACACCTCATGGGGCGCTGATCAAGCGACGAAAGCACACAAAGCGTATCTTGATCGCTTAATCACTAAAGCGTTAGAAGTGTAATAGCGATTTAGGGCGAAATGAGCGTGGCGATTGCCACGCTCTTATTTTGCTATTTAGTTGCTCTAAAAAGCCTGAGCTTCGGATAATTAATGCCTTTCTAGTAGCTAGTTTTAGCGCTAACGGGTATTACATCGCTCAAGCCAATGCTGGGCGAGAACGATAATATTGGATGCAGCCAAGCTGAGCCGCATTAGTAAGTAAGATCATCGCAAACATCATCACATGTGCCACGCTGACATGAGCAAGGCTCAACTCCGCCGCTAGTCCTATTCCACCAGCCAAGAATTGCAGAGAAAAATACCTTGCGCTTAAATTAGAAACATCACCACTTTTTAGCGTTTTGTATGTTTGTGGCATCACACGAATAGAGCTCATAACCAGGCCAAGATAAGTGAGCGCTTCAAATACCACCGATGCGGCCAAATTGGTAATCATTAATAATGTAAATGGCAACGCCGATGCACCCAGTAACAATGCAAGTTGATTACGCTGTTTGGTGCTTGCATTATAGCGAATAAAATAATATAAAATTAAAGCACTTAGTAATCCAGTGACTACAAAAGGCAGCACCATAAAGAAACGTTCAAAAAAGACGTTGTAAGCAATAAAGTAAGTGCTTTGCGCAACACCAAAGCTCATCATCAACAGCGATACACCTGACGCACTGCGATTTTTACGGATTTTCCCAATCAAAGGAATAAAGCTTAAAACCAAAACGAAAGAGGAAACGATCGGTAAATACTCGCTCAATGCAAACTCCAAATGTATAAAATGTTGCTAAGTTAAAGTGCTGTAAAACCTTTACTAAAAAACAGTAAAACAATGATTTTTAGGGTTTTATTTTTTGAAGGCGCGCATTTTAAGAGCTAACTTTTAAAATACAAGAATGATGGCGAGATCAGTATTGAGTGTGTTGGCAAGGTTAAAATACAGGCGTATAAAAATAAATACAGGGAACTCACAATGAAATGGCTATTTGTAGTACTTACCGCGATTGGACTGCTCGGGTGTAGCTCAACACCGACTTTTTCTACAGCCGATAAACCCAGTATGACGGTTGCCTCATTATTTAATCACGCATTATTCACTCCTCAACCTGTAGTATCAGAGCAAGCTATCTTTTCACTGCCACAGAGTGAAGTGCAAGCACTGTGGCAATATGTAGAAAAACACAAAAATAGTGACATCACCATAGATGAGTTACTCGGTAACTTTTTACAAAATAAGATTGGTGACTTTAGCTATGATGGCGCAACATTTATCGCCAAAGATGCCCTCTCACAACGCTCAGAAAACTGTATTTCGTTAGCAATTGTATCTCAAGCTTATGCCAATGTTTTAGGGATAAAAACCAGTTATGCTAAAGTTGATAGCTACCCTGTTTACCAAAAAAATAAAAGCTTTGTCCTGACCTCCAGCCATTTTAAAACCAAATTGATCACCCCAAGAGAGCAAGAAGACAATAGTATGATGTTTTTTTCTTCGGGTACCATTATTGACTATTTTCCCAATCAAGACAGTGTGTTTTCTGGCAATGCAACCTTTGCAGATCTGGTTGCGAAGTTTTATACCAACTTGGCTGTTTCAGCTTTATTAGCAGCAGACTATGACAAAGCTTACTCGCTACTGATGGCAGCACTTGAGTATGCACCCAATGATCCAGAAACAATTAACATTTCCGCGCTGTTACACAAACACGTAGGCGATAGAGTACGTGCAAAACAAATTTACGCCTACGCAGCACAGCAGCAACTTACTAGCACTAACCTACTTCTTAATTATTTAAATTATATACCTGCAGATCAAACCGCCTTGAGAGAATCTATTTTGGCACAACTCGAGCGCAGTCCTGCCTCTCCTTTTGACACACTAACTCTGGCTTCGAGTTATATTGATAAGCAAAACTATCGCAAGGCTAAAAAGCTCATTGAGCCACTGCTATTAAACTACCACTACCTGCCTGAAATCCATGCTGAGCTGGGTAAAATCGCTTATTTAGAAGGTAACCTTCAAGCGGCATTAGTATATTTTGATCAGGCAATTAATAAGTCCAGAGAAACATACAAAAAAACACTTTATAGCGCGAAACAAAACATGCTAACGCAACTTATGGTGCAATAAAGCAATATTATCAACGCACAAGGTAAATTATTTGTATATTTTGTGAATAAAAACTTTACAATCCACGCAGTCGTTTCTACTTTGGTGTATGGGTGTTTAAAAAATGCGCTAAATTTGTGCGCTACAGTGCACGTAGATTATACCAATTCTCTTAATTAAGTAGTCTATTTTGAGGCGAGAAACTCTTGTCGATAACACCGCTACCGCGTCCTGCTATCGGCAAGGTAAAAATTTCGCTACTTAGTTGCTCTAAGTTAGAAATTTTTACGCAGTTAACTCCTTCAAACAGAGCAAGTATTAAGGCTAATTGGTATAAGACCAAATGGCACGCAATGACCAATCACCCACTAAGCAATCTACGCTAATCACACTCAAAAGGAATAACAATGCAACGACAAATGATTACTGCCGTATTGGGTTTGGCCTCTGGTCTGGCAATGGCGCAGGCAATGGCGCAGGCACCATTAACAGAAAACCAAATGATGGAATACACCAGTAAGGTGAGTAAAGCAACTATTGGTAAGAAGTATGATCTACATTTACCACTCGTATCGCAGCAAAGTCCCAGCACAGCTAACGTTTCGGCTGCAATTGTCCAGACAGTCTCCCACCCTGGCGCCAGTTATATCAAGCTACACTTTAAAAACCTGAACCTTGAACAAGGTGGCAAACTCATTGTGCGTTCAGAGGACAATGTCGAATACTACGCTTACAGCCAAGACAATCTTCGTGCTGCCACCATCGACCCTACGATATCTGATGATGGCATAACACAATTTTCAGCGATGTCGGTGTCTGCTGATAAGGTCATCGTTGAGTATATCCCGGGTGCAGGTAAAACCGATAAAACCCCTGAGATCGATTTTTACTATCATGGTGTTGAAGGTCAAAACTATCTTGAGAGTGCAACCGATGTCACTACTCTATCTACCTGTGGTGCCATGGAGCGTAAAGATGTACAGTGCTGGGCGCAGTCACACCCAGTGGAGTTTGAGCGCTCACGTCCTGTGGCTAGGCTATTAATGAATGGTAGTGGCTTATGTACGGGTTGGCGTGTCGGGGCTGATAACCGCATGTTTACCAATAATCACTGTGTTGGCTCTGCATCAGAGCTGGCAAATACTGAGGTCTGGTTTAACTATCAAAACACAAGCTGTAATGGAAGCCAGCGTGAAACGGTCGTTAAAGTGACGGGTAAAGACTTCCTAAAAACAGATTACACCCTAGACTATACGCTTTTCACCATTAATGATTTCGCCAAAGCACAGCCGTTTGGCTACTTTGGGCTTGATGTGCGCAACCCATCTCAAGGCGAACGTATTTATATCCCACAACACGGTTCTGGTAATCCAAAAGAGTTGTCAATTGAGTCAGACCAAGACAATAGCGGCCTTTGCTCTGTGAACCAAGCAAATGCCAATGGTAGGGGAACGGGCACAGATATCGGCTATTATTGTGACACTATTGGTGGCTCTTCCGGCTCTCCAGTACTGGCAGCTGCAACTAATAACGTTGTCGCACTGCACCATTTAGGTGGCTGTACTAACAAAGGTGCCAAAATTAGCCTGATCTGGCCGCAAGTTTCTAGCCACTTCGGTGGTCAGATCCCGGTTGGGGATAATGGCACAACCGATCCCACACCAATCGCCTTGTTCACCTACAACTGTAATGACCTTTCGTGTAGTTTCGATGGTTCAAGTTCCAACTCACCAAATGGTGCCATCACACAATATAGTTGGCAATTTAGTGACGGTGCAACTGCATCAGGTGCGCAAACATCACACAGTTTTACAGGTTCGGGTAGCTACAATGTTGAGCTCACGATAACGGACAATACTAGTGCAACGGCATCAACTAGTCAGCAAGTAACTGTGAGCCTACCAGGTGAAGAGCAAAAGCTTTTCAAAGGTGTGGCAAAAAGCAACTTGTCGGGAAGCAGCGGTAGTGAGATGTTTTTCTACTATGATGCACCGGCGGGGGTAAATACAGTGACCTTCAATATTAGTGGCGGAACAGGTGATGCAGACCTGTATGTCCTCAAAGGTCAAGAGCCAACTACCAGCAATTGGACTTGTCGACCTTACCGCTACGGTAACAATGAGTCTTGCAATTTAAATGAAGGGGCTGGTCGTTATTGGGTGATGATCCGTGGTTACAACGCATACTCAGGATTACAGATTGTCGCAGACCATAACTAATACCATTAGTTACAATAGTAAACTGGTATAAATTGCAGTGTAAAGCACATAGAGCGGGGCTTGCCCCCGCTTTTTTGACTACAACTCGTACCAAACTCCGAGCCAAACTCGGTTTTCATTTGCCATGTTATGCCCTTCTACGCGACCAATACCAGCACTAAAATACAGATCGGTTAAACCCGCAGGGGCAAAATTTGCGGCTCTGCCTAACACGGTTTTTGATAATGATGATTGCATTTTTATCCCGTAGCTTTGCCCAATAACGCTACTATCAACTTGATGCTGCTTATAGAATAATTTAGGTCTACCTTGCTGCCATGAGGTCGCAAATTCGTAACCCAAATAGCGACTACCTGTGGCAAACAAATAAGGTAACATTGGCTCACTTATGGCGTTCAAACCGTTGCTAGTTGAGGTACTTGTCAACTGACCACCGCCAAGTGAAATAGGGAGACTATTACTATAACGGCTATCAACCGAAGCATAGAAAGGAATATGCCACGCTTTTGCGAATAAGTTTACTTGGTAATCAAAGCCATTTAGCTCTCCCAACCATTGACTAGCAGATACATGCAGCGCAGTACCGTGTTGCTGTGCATCCCAAACCAAATTGCCGTTTGCCCCATAGCGGCTGCCGTTCCAAACAGTGTCACCCTGTTGTATCCGAATTACACCAAATTCAGGCGTTACATTATTGAGTATGTCACCAAAACGATAGCTAGATGTGAGCGCAAATTGCTTAAAGCGAGCTTCATTCCCCTTTCCTAATATTGCATTGGATTGCTTATCCGGTGCGAGATCTTGATACCCCGCATCTAGCGTTGTTTTCCAATTATGTTGATGATATTCAAGCTGAGCAAACCCTCCCAATAACGCTCCATTATTAATGCTTTTCTCAATCCCCAACTGCCATGAGAGGTGCTTCAACACATCTTGTCCTTTTAATGCCACGCCAACACTGTCAAAGGCAGCGCTGTGTAGTGCACCGGATAAAGCAATGGAGTAAGACTGTTCAGATGCCGAATACGCCACGGCCTCGTGTGCTGTTTGATCTATTTTCGCAGGTGGTAGTTGATGTTTATGCTGCGCTTTTCGCTCAGCATTATCGACGGGCTCCGATACCCGAACGACTTGCCAACGCGGTGAAACAATTTGCGCCAATTTGACGCCCTCAGGAGTCGCATAACTAACAAATACCTTTTGAGAGTGTACCAATACTTGCTTGAGTGGCTTTGCGTTTTTCGGTAAGGTTTCAAGTTTGCGGCTCGACAAATCATAACGCATCACTTTCATATGACCTTCAAGCCCTGAGATGAAATAGAGTTTATGTTCATCGCCTGACCAATGTAATGCCGTTAGATATTGGTGCTGCTTTGGTAGATAGACAATATCAATTAAATTGCCTGTAAGATCTTCAACTACCAGCTGCCAACGTTTATTTGGAGACACGCGCAAATAGGCTAATGTCGAGTTATTTTCAACTAATACGGGGAAATCATAGACATCACCAAGTTTTGCTGTAGTGATCGGAGTCAGCTCGCCAGAATCCAGCGCTATTTTCATTAATTGAGAATAGCCCTGACGCGATACCTCAGCGATGATAGTATTCGCATCAATAATACTAAAACGGCGAATACCAGTACCATGGGTTAGCTGCTTTAATACACCCGTATCACTTTGCCACAAGAACAAATCATTGACGAAGGTATGTTCTGAAGTTGGTGTTTTTGCGACAAAATAAATGTGCTTGTCATTGAGCCATTGTGGGTGATAGATCCCACCAAAGTTATGAGAATTAAATTGTGCAAGACGCTTTTTTGGAAAGACTTCCGGTTTAATATCCGGTACGTCTCCTGGATCAGCAGCCAAGATGGCTTGATTGCGCATGTTGAATTGCTCAGCAGCTTCGTCATTGTCTTTAGCTTCATAAATCCCTAGTGTCACTCGACGGTTATGGTCTTGCTCTACCACTAAGAACCGGCTTCGATCCGGCGAAAACACAATATCTCTGGCATCAAATGAAAACGTCTGCCACAACTGGCTTGCTGTTGGTGGCAGTGCCAATTCTTGCTGCATAGCTTGATAACTGTACTCAACAACAAAGCGTCGATATAACTGATTGGCAGATTTTCCAAACGCACCTCGAAAAGCAGTCTCAAAATTACGAGACTCAAGCGCTTGCACTCTTGTCCATACTGCATCGAGAGTCTGCGCACCATAATTATCTTCCAACCATGCTAAAAAACGTACACCCACTAAATACGCCATAGAATTAGAAAGATAAGATTTATCACCATTGTTTAACGCACCATAAGTCGGCAATGCACCCTGCTGCGCATAGTAGCGCACAACGCTCTCACTGTAGTTGTCGTACAGCCGTCCACGACCCGTTAGTCTTGACTCCAACAGAGTGGCATACCCTTCACTCACCCAGCGTGGTAGTACTGCATCCAGCAAGTCAGTAATATCGTGCCAATCACGCAGATGCTGACGCCACAGGTTGCGGCTCGGCTGAGAAAGATGTACCAAATGGATATATTCATGCAAAATCAAAAGCTGTTGCCAGCTCGTGTTGTTTGCGATAAAGGAATCGGATTGGGGAGGCGTTGCCAGCAGTGCCATCATTGGTTTATCTGTGCTAGGTAACGCAAAGCCATTTGCCGCATTATCGGGGTCATAGATCACCACATCAGCGCGCTCATCCAATGCCCGCCTTTGCTGGGCTAGCACTTTCTCTCTTACAATTTCTAGTTCATTTGCCGCTGAATAGGCCCAGTGTTGCAATGAACGGGGATAGTGAACATTAAAATTATCAGTTTTAATGGTTAGCCATTGAGCCTGTGCACCAAAATTTGCCACAGCGACTAATACGACGAGTAGAGCACGCATAACCTGTCCTAAAACGCTTAGATTATGCCTAGCTTATCAAGATATTGAGAGAAAAAGTGTGATTTTTATACTTGTTAGTCGTTAAGTTTCGTTATTGTTGCTGTGGCTGCGCCAGCGTTATAAACAGGCTGAGTACACCCAGAGAAACCGCAAATACAAAAAATATCACTGTCGTACTCAGTCCAGCTTGCCACTTTGCAGCCGCAATCAAAGTTGCGCTTAACAGCACCGCACATTTCGCTTTGGTTTGCCCTTGAGGTTGACAAGACTTGGAGTAACTATTCGCGACAAACATAAATGCACAAGCCAATAGATAGGTGAATAGCATATAAAAGCTCCTTGCTGAGATTTCGAAGACAACATTCACTATATGCTAATGATAACTATTATCAAATAGAAAAGATCATTTTTACTCGCCCACCTGTCTCTGTATTTTCACACACCAGTTGTCCATCATGTAGCTCCACTATATTACGGCTAAAAGTCAATCCAATGCCTTGGCCAGCAGCTTTGGTCGAATAAAATGGTGTGAGAATATTATCCAAATTAGCAAAACCGGGACCATTATCAAGCACTTCAATAACGGCCTGTTGCTGCTGATAATACGCTTTTAACGTTAATTGTGCCTCTGTTGTGCATGCCTCAATGGCATTTTTGACTAGGTTAATCAATACTTGCTCAATCAGTGCTTTATCTAGTTGTAAGCTACTCACCGTACAATTCACTTCGATGTCGGTTGACTCAAACAAGGCTGCCACCGACGATAGCAACATCTTCACAGAGATCGACTCTCGGGTTAACTCTGGTGTTTGTGTGACTTTTGCATATTGACCAACGAATTGCCGTAGATGCTGGCAACGCTGGCCGATCACACTCAGCGCCTGCTTATCTCTATCATTCTGTGCTTTAGCCAGTAACGTTTGCGCTAAAGAGCTCACCGGTGTCAAACTATTATGGATTTCATGGCTGATAACTCGGATCAGGTGCTGCCATGCGGCCAGCTCTTGCTGACGCAGAGCTTTGGTAATATCTAACGCAACCAATAAAGAAAACTGCTTACCCTCTTGAAAAAATTCACTGCTGTGTAGCTGCCATCGCGACTGTTTTGTGGGATCTTGAAATTGCCAATGCCCGTCCTGCTGCATTAGTCCAAATTGAGTGACATTTACGCCTTTACATTCTTGCCATGGACGATGATAAAGTGACGAAAAAGCGCCATTGGCATACGCCAGTTTCAAGTTATCATCAAACATTAAAATAGGCGTATTTAAGCTGTCAATTAGCTGATAAATAATAAATTGTTGGCTATGATAACGACGCTTTTGAGTATGAAGCTGAGTACTTAGAGCCAACAACCGCTGCTCAAACTCAGCAACCACACCTGTTTTATAGTGGGGCTTCATTGTTTGAGTAAAGTCGCTCTGTGCTATGGCTTCTAGCTGCCAATTGGCGCGCGTGATAATACGCCGACAATGGGATAACACCCGCAGTTGTAAAGCGCTTAACAAGATTAAGACACTCGATACTATCACCCCGACCCATACGATATGTAATGGAGACTGAATAAGTAATAGCAGCACAAGTATCGAGCAACTTAGGGTTAATACGGTGCAATACCAGTTGAGCCGCTGTTCGGCACTAGTTAGCAGTTTTAAGGCCATACTTTTCTAACCGCCTATAAAGCGAAGAAGCAGTTAACCCTAAGGCTTTAGCCGCAACGGCGACGTTTCCTTGAGCGCGCTGCATCGCTTGCTCTATCATATCGCGCTCGACTTGTTGTAAAGTCTGTCCAGAACTACTCGGTACGATTGAAGGCGCACGTTTAAACCGTAATTGGCAATCACTTAGCGCAATATAACCACCTTCAGCCATCAACACAGCCCGCTCTATCACGTGACTCAATTCTCGAATATTACCCGGCCAAGTATGTTCTACCAATGCCGCCTTAGCTTCATCGCTTAATTGCCTTAAAGGTTCACCATATTGCTGGCTGTACTTGGCAATAAAAAATTCAGCCAACGGTACGATATCCCCATGTCGTTCAGCCAGTGGTGGCACCTCAATCACTATGGTATTAATACGGTAAAATAAGTCTTCTCTAAACTCACCGGCGCTAACCATCTGCTCAAGATTGGCATTAGTTGCGCAAATGAGCCTGCAATCCGCTTGTTGAGTTTGACTACTTCCAACGACTTCAAAACTGCCATTTTCTAAAACGCGTAACAATTTGGCTTGCAACGGTAGTGGGATCGTCACTATTTCATCAAGAAATAATGTTCCGCCTTGTGCCATCGTAAAGCGCCCTACCCGATGCTGTTTTGCATCAGTAAAGGCACCTTTACGGTGACCAAACATTTCACTCTCAAACAAAGATGCAGGTACAGCGCCCATGTTAACCTCCACCCAAGGTTTTTGAGCTCGCTCAGAGTGTTGATGTAACCAGTGAGCTAGATGGCTTTTTCCAGTTCCGCTAGGTCCTGTCAATAATACTCGCGCCTGTGTTTTCGCAACTTTTTCAAGCTGCTTATACAGCGAGCGCATCACGCTAGATTGCCACTGGAACTCTGAGGTAGTAGGCACCTGTGACATGATATTCGTTTGCTTTGCCGTGATGGTGAGTTGTTGTTGTATTGCTTGTAGTAATTGCTGGTTATCCCATGGTTTTTCGATGAAGTCACACGCACCAAGCTGCATTGCAGATACAGCCAAGGTCACATTCCCCCAACCGGTAATGCAGATCACCGGCAGCGTAATGTGCTGTGACTGTAACCACTGTAAAAAAGCAATACCTTCATTTCCCGAGGTGGTATCGCGAGCAAAATTCATATCTAACAGCGCAAGGGCAATCTTGTGTTTAGTAATGAGTGTTTTAGCAAGCTCAGGTGTGTCGGCTTCGATTACATTAAAACCCTGATCTTCCAAAAAAAATGCAGCACTTAGACGAACTTCAGCGTTGTCGTCAATAACCAAGATGGTCGGATTTTCCATAGCAGAGTTTTTATTCTTTTATTGCTTTTGCGGAGCGAAGTTGCTCCGCAAAGATTTCATTTATGCCAATTTAGTGAACCTGAGCTCAAAAGGTGTAATATCACGCTAGCTCGCAGTTCTTTCTTGATACAAAGCAAATTTGTGCGTCAATAGCTAAACAAATTTAACGCTGTAGTAAGGGGTAACAGCTGCTAGAGTTCAAGTTATTATCCCGAATTCAGGTTGCTCAGTTATTTGCTTAGTTAAGTGAGCTACTTTTCACCGAGGAAACCTAGTCGGCATCACCGCTATCACTACGACCTATACATCCTTATGCTATTTAGTTTGTACTAAATAACAACATCTAATGTCGTTAGTGTTTGATTTAGAAGCAAAGCACACACAAACACGCGTTATAACCAGCGCAGCACTGTGCCTAGTGTATGACTTTCTCCAGGTGCCAACTGTACAGCATCGTCCATAACATTCGCAGCTTCCAAGCACAGCATGTTATGGTACTCCTCGTCATTAAAATTACTTAGGCGTTGTGACTTCTCAATCCAGGGGTTCCACAATACACAAGAGCTAGATTGCTCACGTTTTACTTCAATAATTCCAGCTGGGGTATTAATCGTTTGTACTGCGCCCGCTTGGGTATAAACCATGTCTGTTTCGCGCGCAAAACTCACTATCTCATTTTGCTCATATGGGCCTTCACCAAACTCAATATACTTAGCACCTTGTAACCCATCCACCGTGGTGCTGCCAATCTCTGGTGTCGGAAAATAGGTGTGTAAAGCTTGTGTCAGAGTGAAAGGCACATCACCTGTATTCGTATTAGTCAGTCGCACAGCCAGTTTATCTGAAAGCACAAATTCAACTGCTAACGTTGATTGATGGGGCCAATATTGCGCTTCGACCAAGGTCATTGGCAAAGTGAGTTTTACGATAATTTCGTTGTCGTTTTCTATCACACTATCAGCACGCCAGACCAATTTACGCGCGACGCCATGGATAGGCCACTCAGCCTGACTATGCACGCCAAACCAAGGCCAACAAATAGGAATACCACCTCGAATTGGTTTTCCTTCGAGATAATCTTCAGCCTCAGAAACCCAGATTAAGTTGCCTTTTCCAGCTGGTGTAAACTCCGTCAGCTGTGCGCCTTGTAAAAAAATCTTTGCCTGACACAGTGCACTGTCAACCCAGATATATTCCAGACCTGACTCTGTGCGCTCAATCGAAACAGAAGGTGATAGTTCCATGGTAATTCCTACGTCAACTCGATGATATGCTTACCTTACCACTTAAATACTGCGAGTAAACTGTTATCAATCATTTTGAAACTTATTCAATTACTTGATAATTAAATATTGCGTTATCAGGTACTTTTTGAGCGCAGGGAAAAGCCTTAAAATATAGTAAGTATGGGCAAGAAAGCGGGTTACTATGGGCGATTAGAACCATTCAGCTCACCCATCCCCACTTTCAGCGATACATATTAAGGTTTGGATAAGAGTGAGCATACTCATGCTGTTTCAATCTATGGCGGATCACACCTTAAATTTGCCAACTAAATCGGTCAATGCGCTAGATAAAGAATGCAGCCTCACTCCGTTTTCATTTGTGTTCACCGCTATATCACTCACACTATCTGCGGCATTTTTAATCTCTACCACGTTGCGATTAATATCTTCTGCAACATGCTGTTGCTCTTCGGCTGCGGTAGCAATTTGCGTATTTAAATCACTGATATTCACAATTGCTTGAGTGATCTCGGAAAACTGTTGCTGTGCAGAGTTAGTCAACTCCACTGTTTTTTCTGTGCGTGTGAGGCTGCGCTTCATTTCCCCAGATACCAACTCAGTCATTTTTCGCAGCTTATCAAGCTGTGATGCAATTTCTTCTGTTGACTCTGAAGTACGTTGCGACAAGGCTCTTACTTCATCTGCAACCACAGCAAATCCCCTACCGTGCTCACCTGCGCGCGCTGCTTCTATTGCAGCATTCAACGCCAATAGGTTAGTTTGCTCAGCAATGCCTCGTATCACGCTTAAAATAGACATAATATTTTCGCTTTCAGTATCAAGCTGCATAATATCTGAAGTCGCCTTGTTAATAACTTCAGATAGAGTGGCTACACTCTCTACCGATTCTGTAATCACACTTTGCCCAAGCTCAGAGGCTTGTTGCGTTTGACCAGCCAGCTCTGCGGCATTTGCACAACTGGCCGCCACTTCATTGGCCGTAGCCGCCATTTGGTTGATGGCTGTGGCAGCCATTTCCAACGCTTGTTGCTGTTGACTCGTCGCCCCAGTGAGCTGATCAGACTGCGACGCGGTTTGTTTTGATGTTTCATTTACTTGCTGCGCACATTCATTTATTTGTGCCACTAATTCAGCGATTAAATTTAGGAATTGATTAAAACTAGTTGCGAGTTTACCTGTTTCGTCTTTGGTTTTTATATCTAGACGTTGGGTTAAATCACCTCCCCCTTGCGATATTTCAGTCAGTCCATCACTCACCTCTACAATAGGCGCTGAAATCAACTTGGAGATGTAATTGGCCAGCACCACAAAAATGGCAATCAGCACGGCACTCAAGATTAGAATGGTCAGCGTCATTGCGTTTGATGCTGCCATTACTTCACTTTTTTCAACTAACCCAATAAATTTCCAGCCAAGCTTAGGCGACGTATAAATGTTGGCAAAATAGTCTTTTTCGTCTATTTCCAACTCAAATAGACCATCATTATTTTGTGCCAATTCACGATAACGGCCATTTGCGATGTCATTTAACTTCTTAAACCTGTGTTCCGAAAACTTCGCATCAACTAGGACATTACCGGTATCCTCCACCAGCATTAAGTATCCCGTTTCTCCGAGCTTAATATTACGAATAATCTTGGTTAATCCCTGCAAAGATACATCCATGCCTTGCACTGCAACATTTTGGCCGTTAGCTTTCACGGCCTTCACCGTCGACACTATCACCATATCATCTGGCGCCCAATAGTAAGCACTTGTACGGATAGTATCGCCATTACCGCCCTGTCCTGTTTTAAACCATGGGCGCTGACGTGGATCGTAATTGGCATTTACTTGTCCCAACGGCCATTGAATATACCCGCCTTGCTGATTACCCATATAGATATAGGCAATGCCAGGGTGGGTTTTGCCAAAGTGCTCAAACAGGGTATATGCTGCGCGTTCACTCTCACTACCAGCCATTGAGTTGAGACGGCTTGCACTGGTTTTGTCCATATACGTTTGTACGCCTTGACGGGCACTTAACACATCAGGGTGGGAAGCTAGATAATCAACATTTTTTGCAATTTCATCAAAAAACATCTGAATGCCATTATCGACTTGGATCGCTTCTCTATCGCTTAGCTCTGAAAAAGTCTCAATACCCTGCTGCCTTGTTTGACTAATAATGAGCCCCGCGATAATCAGTAACGGCAGGGCGATTGCCACTGCAAACGATAGTCTTAACTTTTGCGATATATTCATGAATCAACACCATTTCATCGATTATAAAAATATAGTGATAGATACCTTATTGAGCAAGAATGACACAAAAATATGACTACTTGAGCAGCTATTATTGGTCGTTATGACCGCTTATCTCGGTGACTTTGGGGTAAAGCCTTCGGCATGTTATTGTAACAACTTGATAAAATGTCTGGGTCAGGTGTGATAACGCACTTTTCAACTCAGCTTTTTAATTACTAGACCATATATGCCATCTTCTGCAAAATTGGTTTTTATAGTCTATTATCCGTAAGAAGTTTTTGCGCTCAACCACTTAACAACGGGACAACTATGTTAAAACTTTCAACCATCTCACTGGGATTAGGTCTAGCACTTAGCACTAATCCAGTGCTTGCCAATAATTCAGAAATTGACCTATTAAAACGCCAATTGGCTGAACTTCAAAAGAAACTCACGCAATTAGAGGAGAAGGAACAAGCTCGAGCTAAGCAGGAAGAACTTGCAAAAGCTGAAAAAGCTGAAGCGCAAGGTAACACCACAACCACCGTTGCCGCAGCAGAGCCAAAGCCAAGTATCAAAGTTGGCGGCGCCGTACGAACTAATTTCAGTCATACCTCATACGATGATGACAATAAAAATCGCGGCGGTGATTTTGATTTCGATATTTTCAGGCTTAACTTTTCAGGTAACGTAGGTGGGTTTGGCTTAAATGCAGAAATCCGCTTTTTTGACTACATGACTGCTGTAAAGTATGCCTATTTAGACTACGATTTCGCCGAGAATTGGCAAGCACAGGTTGGTATGACCAAAGTGCCTTTTGGCAATTCACCTTACAACTCTCATAACTGGTTTTTTAACACCACCTATTATATTGGCCTCGAAGATGATCATGATATGGGGGTGGTCTTTAAACGAAAAGTTGCAGATAACTGGCAGCTCGACCTCGGCTTTTTTAAAAATGACGAGTTAGGTGGCGTAGATGGTTACGTTGATGACCGCAGTGACCGCTATTCTTATGACGTCGTTGGTTTTCGTAAAGCGGGAGATGGTGTCTATGATGATCCCACTCAACCAATCGGTGAATACAATACGTTTGTTGGCCGCTATGCCTACCACCTTGAGCACAGCGGTGGTGTCACAGAAATTGGCCTCTCAGGATTGGCCGGTGGTTTACACGACGGGAATGACCGTGCCGGCGATTACCACGCATGGGCGCTGCACCTAAATAGCAATATAGGCCCTTGGAACTTGCAGTTACAGCATGGCGAGTACAACTACGATATTGATGACGTGAATCGCATGGCTGTGGGCGCTTATGCTTTCTATGACTCAATTGCAGCAGAAGCAACCATGTCAAATGTTAACTTAGCTTACAGTATGCCAGTTGAGTTTGGTCCTATTACCGATCTGCAATTTTATAATGACTTCGGTATTATTTATGATAAATCCGATAACACTGAAGATACATGGATGAATGTAACGGGCGTATCACTTGCCGCTGGTGCATTTTTTACCTATGTTGACTTAGTTCACGCAAAAAACCAGCCGTTTATTGGCGGCTCAATTGCTGGCGATAGCGATGAAACCGAGCGTCGCTTCAATATTAACTTTGGCTACTATTTTTAGCCGTTCAGGGGACGCCAATAAAATTCACGCATAAACCTGCAAAAGCGTGGCATTCAGGGCGATGTAGCTATTAGCGCATCGCCTTTTGGTACACGCAATGGAGCAGCAAATTACTACCCGCTTCAACATCATGCCAGTGACTCCATTCGTCTTGTGAATGGCTAACACCGTTAAGAGACGGGATAAAAATAAGTCCCGTTGGACATATATCACAAAAAACCTGACAATCATGTCCAGCGCCACTTGGCATGATTTGATAATTAAGTGACAAAGCGTCTGCTTGTAGGCGGATAAACTGGATCATATCTGGTGAACATTTTACTGGTGGTACCCAACTCATCCGCTCATGCTCAAACACCAATTGATGCTTACGAGCAATCGCGGTTAATACCTTATGACAGGCCAACTCCAAGGCTTCCATTATCGTTTCATCCATATCGCGCGCCACAATAGTAAAATTAACCTCGCCCGCCACAGTATGTGCAAAGCCAGGCTTGATTTCCGCTTTGCCAACCGTGATCCTTGTAGTGTCAGTACCATCTTCGGCAATAATTCTATCAAGCTGATAAGCAAAGTCTGCCAGCCCCATAAAGGCATCACTGCGCATTTCCATTGGCACAGTCCCAGCATGGCTCGCTTTACCTATTAACTTAACCATCCATTTAAATACGCCAGCAATCCCCTCTACCACGCCGATTTGTATTCCGCTTTGGTCAAGTACAGGACCTTGTTCTATATGAAGTTCTAAAAAGCAGTCAATTTGCTCTGGCGGTAATTTTGCACCCAGCGCCGCCATCGGTTCTAACCCTTGAGCGCGCATAGCGTCACTGAGCATATATCCATCGGCATCATGGCTACTGAGTAATTGCTGTGTGGTTAACTTTCCAGTTAACGCCTGTGCGCCAATCATGCCACTAAAACGTCCCTCTTCCTCACTAGTACCTATTACCCATACTGGATGAGTCAATGCTACCTCTTGCTCTTTAAGCACTCGCAGGCATTCAAAGCCTGCAACAACACCCAGCGTGCCGTCAAACATACCACCAGCTGGCACACTATCTAAGTGCGAACCTATGATCACTGCGGGTTTTGTTGCTATTTCAGGAGAAGTCATTTCAATGATCACGTTGCCTGCACCATCCATTCGGCTTATAAATCCCTCTTGTTGTGCACAGGACATCAGCCACTTTCTAGCTGCAAAATCTTCGTCACTAAACCCTTGTCGATAGATCCCCTTGTCTTCATGGTTGTAGCCAAACTCTGCGAGCGCGAATAGCATTGACTTGAGACGTTCCAAATTCACTTTCATAACTCACTCCTCATTTTCGATGACACCTTCCGTGTGCTGTTATTCACTTCGTAACTATAACCCTCAGCCGACAATATGTGCCTGCTACGCTCACCAGTTACTACCTATACCAACTAGGTGCTCACTTTGATTCAGGCTTGGACTCTGCCTTAAGCTTAGCTTTAGCTTAGTTGAAAATTCGCGAATTTCCGGCTCTGTGGTATGCTTTTAAGTGTGTGAAGTGACTGTCTCTGTCGCTTGAAAAGTGAGAATTTCAATGCCAAAACATAACACCTCCCTATTCAACCGCTGTTTCTGGTTTCACGCAGCAGGGATCCTGTTTGTTGGGCTTGGTTTTATAGGTATGGCGTTACCTGTGATGCCTACGACTATTTTTTTCATTCTCGCGCTGGGCTGCTTTACTCGCTCCTCTCCAAAATTAGCGCACTGGCTACTGACTCACCCAAAATTTGGCCCCAGCCTAGTGGCATGGCAACAATATCAAGTTATTCCACCCAAAGGTAAAATTGGTGCAACAGTAGGAATGACGATTGGCCTTGTCATACTAAGTCTAAGCGCTGCACCTATGTGGGTGATCTGGGTTGTCGCAAGCATCGAGGCCACAGTGCTTTGTTATATATTTTCACGCCCAAGCACAACGCCTGTTAACATTAGAGATTAAAAACACACAAATAAAACAAAATAAACCTGAAGTTTACATTGCTACCCATTTAAGGTATACCTCTTGTTCTTGTAAAAGAAGCAACAACAAGTTGAGATACTATGAAAATAAAAATAACCTATCTAGCAACAGTGTTAGGGATAATGGCAAGTTCTGCCAGCGCCCAACAGGAATATCCTTTATTTCCCGGTGATCCTCTCGTACACCAGCAATGGCATCTAAAAAACACCGGACAAAATGCTTTTTCTGAACGAGGTGGCGTGGCAGGAGAAGATCTGAACTTAAGTTTAACTCATGCGCTTGGCATTATGGGAAGCGGCGTCACCACCGCTGTAATTGACGGTGGTGTTGAGCTGACACACCCCGATTTAATTAATAATGTAAAACCAGGATCGTGGGACTTTCTAACCAACTCACCAGACTTAAAACCAGCCAACAGCAGTGACAGTCACGGTACCGGTGTTGCAGGAATTATTGCAGCAACTGCATTTAATGGTATTGGTGGTCGTGGGGTTGCTTCAAGAGCTGGACTTGTTGGTTTTAACTACCTAAAAAATGGCAATATGGAGAACTGGCTACAGTCTCACGGCATGTATTCTGATGGTTTTAACAAGGCTTCATTTGATTTTCCTCGGGTGTTCAATCAAAGCTATGGTCGCACCTTATCTGCACCGCAGCGCTTTAATTATGACTCAACACCATGGCTACAAACCTATGAACAGGCACAAGAAGAGATCACCACCACCAGTCACAGCGGACGCGGTGCTATTTTCGTGAAGTCAGCGGGCAACGGGTATCGGGTACAAAGCTTTAACGCCCGTGGTCTTGGCTCAGGTTACTTATGGTTTGCAAATCGTAACCACGGCTTACCGATGCAAAATGTAAACCTCGAGCGAATTGATACCAGTTACTGGAACTTAGTGGTCTCAGCATATAACGCAGATGGCAAACTTTCTTCATACTCTACGGTCGGTTCAAGTGTATTTGTGAGCGCGCCGGGTGGTGAGTATGGCTCCACAACACCAGCGATCATCTCAACCGATATCAGCGGTTGCGATTGGGGTAAAAACCCAGCCAATTTACGTAACAGCTTGCATGGTGGGCACCCACTCGACCCACACTGTGACTATAATGCCACAATGAATGGAACGTCTTCAGCAGCACCAAATACAACAGGTGCAATCGCATTAATTATGTCAGCAAACCCCGCTTTGACTTGGCGCGATGTCAGGCACATATTAGCTTCTACCGCACGCAAAATTGATGCGGAGCACCCAGGCGTCACCCTGACTTTTAACAATGCACAGGGCGAAGCACAACAGTACGACGCTATCCCTACATGGCAAACTAACGCGGCAGGTTATGACTTCCATACCTTTTATGGTTTCGGTGCCGTAGATGTTGACGCGGCAGTTCACATGGCAAGATTCTATAATGCAGATCGCGGCAATTTTACTATCACACCGTGGCAGCAAGTTGATGCCAACGTAACCATACCTGATGGTTCAGTTGCAGGTGGTGAAAGCTCGGTACAAATTGACAACGATGTCACCGTTGAAGCTGTCCAGATCCGAGTAACTGGAGAGCATACCAGCACACGAGACGTGGCAATTGAACTTATTTCTCCAGCAGGCACTCGCAGTGTATTGATGACCCCAAGAACTGGAACGATCACAGGTCGTAATGGTTTTGATGACATGCAAATGTTGTCACATCACTTCTATGGTGAAGCCGCTCAAGGCCAATGGACAATCCGGCTCATTGATACACAAGGTGAAGATGAGGCGTTCGTATTTGACCCTCGTAATGGCGCACAAGATATTCGAGCAGTTCACAGAAATAATGCACAAGATGGTGTACTCACCTCATGGCAAATTCGTTTTATTGGTCATAACTAAGGAGAACCTTCATGAAAGCAATCGTTTTAACTGCCTTATTACTGAGTGGCCATGCTTTTGCAAACAACGACGCATTGGTTGAGCTGGTAGAAGCCTCTCAAGGCACTGCTGTTACTATTAATAATCAAGAGTTTATTGCTGTAGAAGCGAATAGTGTTACCTTAACAAAAGGCTTGCAGCTACAGTCGCCGTCAACCGGCGAATTGTACACGGTCACGGGGGAAATTATCGTGGAGCACCTTTCAGTGATCGATGCCACAACTTTTGCGCGAGATAATACGCTGGTTTTAAGTTATGTCAGGGGCAATCGCGCTATTTATAGGCATGCTGACTCACAGATAGATCTTCAAGTATTAAACGCTCAATTACGCGCTCAGCCAGGAGTATTGAGCACACAAATTGGTCTACAACTCGAAGGATTAGAAAGCGAGTAAAGGGTTATGAAGTGGAGGCGCGACGCCTCCTCTGCACACTATGCAAACGCCTTAAAAGCGTCATCTAGTGGCGTGTGTGCAATATGATTCACATAGTTACTCATCACTTTTTGACTT
The DNA here is from genome assembly GCF_003934235.1 of Pseudoalteromonas sp. J010. NCBI lineage: Bacteria > Pseudomonadati > Pseudomonadota > Gammaproteobacteria > Alteromonadales > Pseudoalteromonadaceae > Pseudoalteromonas > Pseudoalteromonas sp. J010. The sequence continues at coordinate 131,525 of NZ_RDBW01000002.1, forward strand.
AGCGCTAAAATGATTTCCAACAGGTTTTGCTTGGTGTAACCCACGGCAAAAAACGCTTTAGTTTGTGCATCACTTAACTTACCGCGCTCACGCAGCATTTCGAGCGTTGTGGCACGCAATACTTCTAATTTTTCATCGCCCAATGGTGCTTGCTCACGCAATGCTTTGACCAACTCATCACTCACTTTCATTGATTTTGCGATAGCGGAGTGAGCAGGCACACAATAATGACACTCATGCTCTACGTTAATCGCTTGCCATACCACGGTTTTTTCATCGTTATTGAACGAGCTGTTTAAAAACGCTTCGTGTAACACTTGATAACCATGTAGATGCTCAGGCGACTCAGCCATCACGCCATGAAGGTTTGGAATACGGCCAAACGCTTGCTGGGACTTCTCGAGTAATGGTTTACCTTTTTGCGGTGCAGAGTCCACAGTATGGATTGTAAAGTCAGTCATAACTTGCTCCTTTTGGTGCATTTTGTATTGGTATAACCCGAGATCTAACTAACCTCAGGTTAACTACTCATTGAGTACTAGACTAACCTTACTTGAATGATCGTTCAAATAACTATTCGCTATAGTAAACACAATAACTTTCTAAATTAGTATGAAATATAATTCGCTACTGGCTGGTCAGGTCAAGCCAGCAGCATTGGGATCAAAAATAAATTTTGTTTTCAGCATAGTCGATAACTAGCTTGTCATCCTTAAAGTTACTTAAGCCAAGTAGGATAAATGGCTCATCTTTATATCCAAGCACCTCAAATACCGGCATATCTGACAAGTGACTTTCTGTATTGATGATTTCCTTGCCACCTACGCTAAAGCGCAGTGATTCTATGGCGACCTTTTTATTTTCTATACCATTTAGACCTCGACTGATATCTTCTTTACCAAGCGTCAAAGATAGCTTATTTGCCAAGTGTGAGTTGATGTAATTAGTTGTCGCGCCGGTATCTAGTAACGCATCCACCCGTTCACCATTAAAACTTGCTGTGAGTTTGATAAAGTCGTCGTCTATCGTAAAGCGCGCACTTTTTAGACCTTGTGTCACACTACTTGGGCAATCCCCCTGATACAAACTAAACGCATTATTTTTAAAATCAAACACATTACAATATTGCGACATATATCCATGCCCCAAAATGCCAGGTAAGACGCCTTCCACCTCTAAATTATCCATATCTTTAAATACATAAGGCAGCGACTCAATTGCAAAGCGCCCGACACTCGTGTGCTCTATCTTTGTCAATTCCAGCTCTGAATTACCATTGGCTCCTTGCACTTTCATTGTGCTGATTTTATCTTCTGGCAAAGCAAGTGCGGCTTTTAAATGAGAGGGTAAAACCCCCAAGTTCGCAGCACTGTCTAAAATCATGGGATGCGTGATCTGATGATTAAGCGCTGTCATTACATAGGCATGACCTTTCTCGGTATACTTCATCGGTAAGGTTAGTGACTCAGGTTTGGTAGACGCGGTGATGCCACAGCCAACGGTAGTACATGCTAATACTGATAAAATAATTGCTCTCATAATCTTGCTCTCAAACTGTTGATGTTTTTGTTGAGCTAACTATGCCGAGCAATTGTCAAGCAATTATCAAGTTAGTCGAGAAAACCTCAGCGTAAAGCTCGCTCCTTGATTTTCAGTGCTATTGGCAGTCAGGGTCGCTCCCATCAACTCAGCAAGTTGACGACAAATTGGTAAGCCGAGCCCTAAACTAGATGTGTCATGGCGTGACGCCTGAACTCGGTAAAAGCGTTCAAATATTTGTGTTAATTGAGTAGAAGACATACCCTGACCGCGATCAGCCACCGTGATAACCAGTTCATTGTCTTGATAATGTAGGTGTAGCATTACAATGCCGCCATCAGCGCCGTATTTAAACGCATTATCGAGTAGATTCACCACTATCTGCCTAACTCTTCCTGCATCGAGCGTAGCGGTTACGCCCGCTTGAATATCCGCTGTCAACGCCACACCTTGCTCCTGTGCCTGCGCTTGATAACGCACCAAAAGCGCACTTAGCAACTCAGAAACATTCACCTGTGTAGGTGACAACGTCAGTTGTTTTGATTCGGTTAACGATAATAAGCACAAGTCGTCGATGATACGATTGACGTTGTGAAGGTCTTGGGCGATCACTGCCAGCTGAGCTTTATCCATCGGTAAGATGCCGTCTTCCATTGCCTCCAAGCGTGAGCGAATGCCGTTAAGTGGGGTTCTGAGCTCATGAGATAAGTCTGAGTTCATTTGTTTATATTGCTGATGCAACCCCTGTAACCACGCAGCAAGATTATTGAAGCTGCTAATGATTTCACCCACTTCATCATGGCGCTTAAGCGCCAAGCGGGTATCTAACTCGCCCGACTCTATCGCCTTAAAGCTACGTTTAAGCTGTTTAAGCGGCGACAAGAAGTACCACGACCCCAGCCACGCAAGTAATGCAGCAATAATCGATAAGATGACCAAAGTAAGCATAAAATCGTCCAGCATCGCTTGCTGTAGTGCTTCCTTTTCAAACGACCTGTCTAGCAGTACCTTGGGAAGCCAAAATAATTCTTCATTTTGCGCCAGTTCATGTTGCACTTCATTAAATTGCACCACAAAGGCTGCAACACCGGGATGATGAATTGAAAATTGATGACCGGATTTTACCTGCTCATACTCAATTGAGAGCGTTGGGTCGAGGGTTTTTGCACTCGTGGTTAACTTGGTGTCTCGCCAAATAAACAGTTGCTCGGGAAAAGTCGCTGATAAAAACGTCAGCGTCGCTTCTGGGTTTACAAAAGCTTTGTCAGCCAATGCGGCTTCCACTAAGTCATCATCAAGCAATGTATGCCCAAATGTCACCGCACTTTGCTTATTGAACGCTAAAAAGGTGCGCTCCGCCGAGTGTTTAGATAACTGATAAAAGCTCCCAAGCAATGCAAAGGTACATAGTGCCACAAGTAAGGTAAATTTAGTTTTTATTTTCATGGCAATACCTTATGCGCAATAAATTGATAACCCTGACCATAACGCGTAGCAATAAACTTAGGCTCAGCTTTGCTATCACCTAGTTTCTTACGAAGGTTTGCTAAATGCGTGTCAACGGCACGGTCTGTGATCGGTGCATCGCTCCCCCACACTTGCTCAATTAATTGTGCACGGCTAAATACTTGGTGAGGTTGTTTGGCCATGGTGAGTAGTAACTCAAACTCTACCGCCGTCAACGTAGGAGTCTGCTTTGCCACAGTGACGGATTTGCTCTCTAAGTTAATGCTTAAGCCATCAAATAGCAAAGCGGCACTTTGCTGTCCACGATAGCTGCGCTTACATAGCGCTTTTGCTCGAGAGATAACTTCACGCGGACTATAAGGCTTACACACATAATCATCCGCGCCAAGTTCAAACCCCTCAAGGCGGTCGGTTTCAGACACTTTGGCGGTCACCATAATGGTAGGAATGTTGCGCATAACGGCTTCTTTAAGTAGCTCACGGCCATCGCCTCCTGGGAGCATAACATCCAAAATCGCAAGCTCAAATGTGAGGTTTTGTAAGGCTCGATGGGCATCTGGGGCGTTATCGAAATGGACAACCTGCATATCCGATTGTGCCAGATATAAACTTAAAATCTCGGCACTGCTTGGGTCATCCTCGACATATAAAACAGTATATTGGTTAGGCATTGTTGAAATTAACTTAACGAGTCGTGCTGAAGTATTCGAATCCTTTTGATAGCCGCAATACCTTTCATCATTATTGTGATGAGAGTCAATTGCGCCCACTCAAGTAAGCGATCCGTCAGCTGATTATGTCAATAGTCGCACTATGCCACAACTGCACAGCTTATTAAACGTAGTGACCATAGCAAATTATACCAAGCTGCAAACACCGCATAACAAAAAACAATCAACCACTCGCCCTCTTGATGGGTGGTAACTATTTATAATAAAAGGACTTTTACATTACTTATCAATGCAAAATCGCAACCTTTGCAACTCACAGTTAATAGTGTCACTAAGACACAAACTGACAACAATACAAATTTTGATCGATTCAAACCTTAGTGTCGCACAGACAATAAATTATATTTATTAACATAAAAACCCTTATTTTTGATTTAATCTGGACAATCGTTTATTGTGTCCAAAAGACAGTATCTAAATAACCGATGACTTCTGAACATGATTTAACCCAGTTTCACACCCCACTTTTTTCAGTAAACAACGTGCTATTTACAATGTTGCAGGACAGCCTAAAAGTACTGTTGGTAAAACGTACTAGCGCCCCATTTAAAGGTCGCTGGGAGCTACCTGGCGGGTGTGTTGATATTGAACTGGATGACAACACGGATATGAGTGCGCTGCGCAACATCAAAGCGCTCACCGCTGCCACTCCGCAATTTTTTGAGCAGCTACAAGCCTTCTCTGGGATCAACCGTGATCCACGAGGCTTTAGCGTATCGCTGGTTTATTACGCTTTGATTTCACCGCAGTGTATCGCTGTAAAACCAAGTGCAGTGGAGGAAGTAAAATGGATGGATCTGAGTGCGATCCAAGATCTCGCAATGGCTTTTGATCATAAGCAGATCATCGCAACGGCAAGATCTCAGCTACAACAAAAAGCATTATATTCAATGATCCCCGTTTATTGCTTAGCGGATCAATTTACCATCGGACAACTTAAAGCTGCCATTGAGGCCATCATCGCCAAGCCTATTCAACGTAAAAGCTTAATAAGGCGTGTTGAAGCTTCCGGCATGCTTGAAGCACTCGATGAAAAAGTGAAGTCTGGTGGGCGACTGGCACAGTTATACCGGCTAAAGTCAGACACAGAAACTGTGTATTTTGAACGGAGTTTGAGCTTTGGATAAAGCGCAGATCGTGGCAATTTTTACGACAACGACAATACTGCTCCTTGCAAATAATCTAGTGCCTGACATTGTGCTTGCAACTGTTCGATAAAATCCTTGGTGTAAGCCGGTGGGATCCGCTGGTTTGGCCAAAGCGCATAAATGTTACGAGTAAATTGACAGTCACCGATATATTTAAATGCTGTTTCAGAGTGCGCGCGCAGCGCGGCTATTTCCGTCATTGGCAATACACCCGCACCGTTCTCTGAACCAACCAATTTTCTCACCAGAGTGATATCACCCACATAAGATACGTGATTGAACTGTGCAAGTAGTGTGAGCCACTCATCGGTTGCTGGAATTTGTGAAGCTTTAAACGGTAAGAACAAAGTTTGCGTAGACGCAATCTCTTTAGCTACCACTACCCGCACGGTAATTTGCCCCAAGCGCTTTTGATAGACGCTAGAATCCTCCAGCTCGCCTACACGGATCGCTAAATCAAAGCGTTTTTGGCTTAACAAGGCCACACTGTTGGCAGGTTCAACATGTAATTGAATATCAGGATGTTGCGACTGAAACGATTGCAGTGCATCGTATAATGGATCAATTATTAGGTTTTGCGGGCATAGCAGGTGGAACGTCTTAGCTTCTAGTGTCGAAAGCGTTTCACTTTTTGCATGCAGCGCAAGCAGCGGATCAGCCATCTCATCGACTACAGTTTGACCATGATTTGTTAGTCTAAGCCCTCTGGCACTGCGCAGTAATAACGGATAACCAAGCTTGTCTTCTAGCGCTAACATCCGCTTAGACAGCGTCGGGGCGCCAATCCCAAGCTCTTCTGCAGCCTTGGCAAAACTTCCCCAGCGGCTTATCTCAATAAACAGTCGTAAGTCATCTAGCATAATTACCTTTGCAATCTTAGCTTTCCACTTCTGCCATTCTGATCGACTGGCTATTCCCTACAATCATACCAATAGCCAAAGGAGAAAACATGCAAAAACTCGTTTTTACATTGCTACTGTCACTATGCCTGTCATTTATGGTGTCTGGGTGGGTTACGTACATCAACTTAGGATTAGTGGCTGACTTTACCACGCGATGGGCACATGCTTTTGCCAACGCTTGGCCAGCCTCGTTTGTCGCAGCTTATTTATTATCAGCCCCAGTTACCGCAGTTACTAAACGCATTATGGAGAAATACCATGACCATCAGCCACAATAACGTTAACTTTATCGCCCATATCACACCTAAGCCCGAGCACTATCAAGATTGTATTAACGCAATCCAAGAGATCTTGCCAACCACTCGAGCAGAAGCAGGCTGTTTGCGCTTTGAATTTTATGAAAATGAAAACCGCACCCAGCTTACCTTAGTTGAACGCTTCGTCGATCAAGCCGCGTTTGATTTTCATCACCAGCAAGCTTACACCAAACAGGTATTTACACTGTATCAAGGGTGGCTGGCAAAAGCAGTGGATATAATCGCCATCAAACCGCTTTAACCAACACTTTAGCTCGATATCGCACAATGCCATTTTATTAGGTGTTGTGCGATTGGTTTAGTGACTTGTTAAACCTTGGGTATTTTTACAAAGACGATATACTAAGGTGAAGTACAACAATAAAAGGAAAATGCCATGCCAGGATTACCAGCTGCACGGATTTCAGATATGCACGTCTGCTCTTTGGTGACTGGCACCGTGCCACATGTAGGCGGGCCAATATCAGGCCCTTCGGTGCCAAATGTGTTAATTGGGGGAATGCCTGCTTCTGTTGTTGGTGATATCGCTGTTTGTGTTGGTCCACCAGATACCATAGTAAAAGGCAGTACCAGTGTGCTTATCAGTGGCAGACCAGCAGCAAGAATGGGAGACACCACCAGCCATGGCGGTAATATCGTCCTTGGCATGCCAACGGTGTTAATAGGCTAAACACAATTAGCGGTGAGCTTGAAGCTCAGGTCTATCTACGCTCACTCGCTGTCCAAGCACCACGCTAATCAGACAGTAAGGCATATCGCCTATGCAGCTTTTCCAAAGACATAGCCAAAGCCTGTAGTGCGTTACGCTCCGATTGACAAGCCGCATTAAGCCTTGTCATCGCAGGGCGACGAGGACTGGTTCGATGTGTCGAGTCCAGCTGAGATAACCACTTTTGTGCAGGGTACAATACATCACGCTGCAAGATCTCGATACGGTGAGCAATGATGGCTAAGCAAGCGGGGATCTGCTTACAGTTACGTGGCCTAATTAATGCCTGTTTGCGCTGGCGGAAAAACTGGTAGTACTTACCAATACCATTGTCGATAGCTTTAGTAATTTCGTGACGGCGACCAAATTTTACCCATGTTAGCTTTTTCCACTGCGCGACATTAACTGGCGTCTGCTCCAGTGTATTCAGATCATGCGACAGCGACGATTTACCTAATAACGTTTGCCCAAGCAGCTTATAGTCTAAGGCCTGCAATTCCATTTCTAATCGTTTTAGTTGCGATAGCTGGTCAAACTGATTGGTGCTTTGTTGCTTCAGTACTTTTTTATTAAAAAGCTCAACTTGATCCAATACACTCACACCCTGCTTTACCGTCGTATTCGCTTTACTCAATGACTTTTTGTTGAATAATTCCAGCTGGTCGAGCACACCAACCCCGCGCTTTACTTGGGTATCACTTGGCATTAATTGTGAGGGGTTAAATCGGGTCACCTCATCTAGTAGTCCCAAACCGCGCTTTTCTATTGTTTTCACCGAGTTTAAGTTGCTCTGATTAAACAGCTCAATATCATCCAACAACCCATGACCGTGCTTTTCCTGCGTTGACGTTGATTTTAAAGTAGATTTATCAAAGCTTCTGATATCATCAAGTAAAGAGCTAGGCTTAGATAACTCCACTTTACTCAGTAAGGATTTATCAAAATTTTGTACTTGTTGCAGAAAAGGCGCAGGACCCACTTCATCGCTCTTGGTTTTCAGATCCTTCAACCGAATTTTACGAGACTCGATATATTCTTGCGCTCGCTCCTTTAACGACTCAAATTCAGATAAATGCTCATTGCAGTAGTCAAGCCACACTGCCATATCCGTATTGTCTCGCACTGTTGCAAATAAAGTGGAGTCGGTTGCATTGACAATAAGGTAAGCAGCAATGAGCGGATCTTTTAGCAAATTGTCATCAAGATACGGATGATGTTTATTGATTTGCAGTAAATGTCGGTTAATCTTTCGAGTGTAGTAGTACTCTTTCGCTAATACTGCGATCTTTTGTACATAAAAAGCGGTCAGAGTCAGTATTTTCGTAACATTACCAGGGAGTGTGATCCCAGAAATGACCGAAAAGCTGTTATCAATTGCCTTCACCAACTGTTTACCTGCCTCAGCCATCGCCAGCAAGAATTGGTTATTAGCGAATGTCGTCAAGGCTGTTCTCAGCTGATAGGTTTTATTGGCCAGCATCATCGTTTTGCTATCTTTAAAACGCTGAGAGCAAGCTTTAGCTGCCATTTTCACCGCATCTGTGTACTCTTTTACAGATTTGGCGGCAGAAACGATAGCGTTGATCCCAGGCACTAAAGCAATACAGATTTCAGCAACCAAGCTTATCAACAATTCGCGGATACTCACCCAGCATTCTTTGACAAAGAACATAAAGTCTTGCGCTATGCCTTTCAAAAAATCGATAACGGTTTGCGCGATTTTTTTTACCCAGTGGTAGCCCTGTTTAACGGCGGTAGCCATGACATTGCCACTTTTGATTTGACTCACAATCGCATTGGCAATTTTATGAATTTCTGATGATTCACGCCGCTGCTCTTCATTGTAATTTGACTGTACTTGGCGATCTTTCTCTTGTTTTTCACGCTTTGACTGTGTGATGTCTTTCTTGGCCTGCTTCACCATGTCTTTCAAGTCATCTTTATACAGAAACTTTGCACGGCTGCCGTATAAAATCCTCACACAATCTCGCTTGGCCTCTTTGGCAAGCAACAAAGAGAAGTCATCAATCTCTTGATCTTGTTTTTCTGGAAATAGAAAGTGATGCAAGCGCTCAACAGGAAAGTTATTATCAGCCGAGTTTCGCTGGCTTGAACGCCAACCGTCTTGCTTCAAATATTTTTCTTCTTTGCTTACCTGCCATAAGAAATAGGCACTTTTTAATTCTCTAAAGTTGGCAGCAGTTGCAGACGCTCGATACGCTGCAACTTTGCTATCCACTTTTCGTAATAATTTGCCTCTAGGTGTCAGTCTAATACTGGTGTCATTGCGCCATGTATTCAAAATATGAGTCGTGGCAAACGGCATGAAAGCTCCAAGGGATTATTGATCTATCATAGATAATAATATTGCAGCATTGATAGCATGGCCAACCATATTTTCAGGTGGTAGTACCACAGGTAACTCAGGTGCAACGATTGACCCGGTTCCTGACCAAAAGACTGAGTAAGCTAGCCAACCAAATGCGTTGTCTAGCCCTACCCGTTCAGCGAGTTGTTGTGCACGAATACGTAAGGTTTCGCTCGGGGACTGCAACCAGCTCTCTACACAGCTTAATACCTTATGCTCATCATCTGTGTTTGCGCCATAGGATTTCACTATTTCAAGCCCCCAGCGGATAGCATTCATCACCGCTAGACCATGTGCAATAAGTTGAATCGCATCCCGCTCTAGATCAGCTTTTAGCAGTACAGCGACCCCCTGCTGTGGCGTCAATGTTGGCTGTAATAAGTGGCTGGCTTCTTCAGAAGCCTTATAGCGTCCGATAATCGTCGCGATAGACGCTTGCTTGAGTTGCCCAAGCACTTGCTCATTAATTCTCGTCATTAATCTACTCAGTTTATTTTTACCAACGCACCACTGATCTCAGCCATTGCCGTACCACTGAGCTTTGCCATTGCCGTTGAAGTAACTTGTGCACCGGCCGTCCCTTCTAGCTTTGCAATGGCTGTAGACTTAACATTGACCCCAGCTGTCCCCTCTAGATTAGCTTGAGCCGTGGCTTTTAAGTCCAAATTGGCGGTAGCACTAATTTTGGTGGAAGCTTTGCTAGCACTCGTAAAATTCATCGCCGAGATCGATGTATCTTGAGACGATTTCAGGTCAATAGCCGCGCCTTCTATTTTAATTCCAGAGCTAGATATTGTAATTTGATTGCTCCCCACTTTTAGCGCAATCTCACTGTCTCCTTCCAGTGTAATTTTATCCGCTTTCAAGCAATAATTTTTCGTTACAGAAACCGTTTGTGACTCTTCCACTGAAGTCGTCTGATTTTTCTTAACCGTTAGGCTATCATCGGCATTGACTAAATGTGTGGCATTATTTGCCACTGTGACGGTAAAGTCTTTACCTGACGTAATCGACAGTAACTCCTCACCTTTTTTGTCATCAAAGCAAATTTCATGGGCGGTATCGTCGGCTAAACCCGTTTTAATGCTCGACTGTGTCGCATCTTTTTGTGGGTAAAGTGGTTTAGTGTTGCTATTAAAAACACTGCCAATCACTATCGGCTTATCAATATCGCCATTGATAAAGTCAACGATAACCTCATCCCCTATCCGTGGGATAAACTGCATTGCGGCCTTACTACCAGCAGTTTGCTGCATTACACGCAAATAGCAACTGGTGGACTTATCATCTGCCGTATCCCAATAAAAATGTACTTTGATCCGCCCATCAGTATCTTGACTGATTTCACCTTTACTATCTGCAGCGCCACTTTCCGTGACTACCACCGCAGAGGTGATCCCACGAGCCAATGGCTTAGCTGGATGTCGGGGGGTCAATGGTTGCGCTTCATCACGACAGCGCACCACACAGCGATAACTAGTCGCTTGATTTGACTGACGCACATCAATATGGTGATTGACTGCTAAAACGTTATAATCGCCTTCTAATTGACTTTGAAGGTGCGTCACCACTGATAGCTTGTTCCCTACTACGACCACATTCGCATCTGTCTCCATTTCGATATCGCCACCTTGTGCTTGTTCAGCCTGGTTTAGCTGCGTCGCGAGTGTACTGACATCGCTAAAGTCATTGCTATCGCTTTGTAACCCAACATATTCAAAGCCGTTGCTCGTAGCGGTAGTCACACTGGAGCTTGAAACTTGACTTTTGGCCGACTCGACTTTTGTTTTTGTATAGTTATAGCCAGACAGGGACAGTGACTTTTTAACCAGCTTTTGCATCGGTTCAAAGCGTTGTAGCAAGAGGTTTTTCGCGGTTTTAACTTGCGCATGGTCAAACTTAGCTTGACTGTTTGTGTCTAGTGGTGAACTCGCACTTTGTACCTGCAAAGTGTGTTTACCACTTGATTGCGCAAAATAGAAAATAACACCTGACTGTGCCATCAATCGAGTAACAAACGCTAAATCGGTTTCATCATACTGGGTACAGTATTCCAATTTGGCGCTAGGCATAGTGCCAAACTTGTACATCCCCTTAAAACCCGCATTATCAAAAATATCCGACAGAATATCTTTTACAGATTGCCCTTGATAAATTCGATATGTGCGATTAAAACGCAGTAACCAGAGCCAAGATTTGAGCACCAGTTGAAACCGTCGCACACTATCAGCTCCGCTTTCAAGTTCAGTTATTTCCGCCACATACGCCTGATACTCTAATAAATTATTAGGTCGACCCGCGACGTCCTGATACCAGTTTACTGTTAAAGTTTCTCCTAGCAAACTGGTGCCATCATCACCATCAGTAACAAGTTCCACTTCAGCAGATACGCCCTTATCTACCTCATCACTGATGTTGCAGTAGTTCAGGCGATACGTTTTGCCACTGGCTGTTTTTGCAACCAAATAGCTCACCTCACCTGCAATATAAGTTTCCATATTGATACCTTATTGAAGTAGATTAATCACTGTAAAACGGTACTTGGCACTGACAGCCGAGCAAAAAATTCAGGACTAAGTAAGCTGCTGTTATCACCAGCGCCTTTAATATTAAACACCACAGATGCGCCTTGTTGCGTACTTATCTCAATCGCATCTTGTCCTGTGTGTTGCTGAAAGCGCTCTATTAATCGCATGGGCGACCACACCCCTTCAAAGGTTTGTGTCAATTTTTGGTTGTTAAGATCGGTTAATATCAGCTGTAAAGACTGCTCTGAGAAATTTTCTGGCCACACAAACTGAGTCTCCACTAAAGGCCCATGCGTGTAGCTCAATTTACGCTCTCCCACCCGGAGCAAAAACTCACTTAAGGCAGCAGACATAGCTTTTGGCGCTACGGTAATAGTAAACTTCAAATTTCCATCTTGACCATAAAGTGTTTGTTGTAGTTGACGATACGTTGACAAGAACTGGGTGACATCCGGTGCGATGGTTAGGCTTGCCTGTCGTCCAAATACGGGTAATTCAAGCACGTCACCAACCGTTACAAATTGTGCCAGTATTTGTTTATCAAAATCACTAATAGCACTATTTGGTGCAAAGAATGCAGCCAGTGCACTCAGTTTCAAATCTTCACCAGACTTATTAAATGGGTAATAAGCAGCCACATTATTGCGGTACGGGGTCACCACATCTTGCTGCCATTGTTGTTGTAAGTATTCAGAGACCTTACGCTTAACATGGGTAGTGGTTTCACGCAGCACCTGTTCAACAAGTTCAGCCATCAAAGGCTCATCATAACGACTTAACCAAAGTCCAGAAAAGTCTTTAAAGTTAGTGGGGTCGTTAAGCTGCTCAAAATATGTTTGACCAGGAAACACCGTACTATCAGCTTGAGCTTTCCAATCTTTTAATGCTTTTAATTCAGCAACAAAGACTTGATACTCTGCTGCTAATACATCTGCACTTTGTACGAGAATAGGACTACTAGAAAATGCTTGGCGGATCTTTCCAGCAATCTCGTTAAACTCCTTGGCCTGTTCTATCTCCAGCAACAACGCTTTATTTAACGTTGCATTGGCTTTGTCAGCCAACTGCTGCGCTTTTTGTACTTTAGCTGCCAGTTTTTTTGGTGCATTCGCAGCCGATACTTGCGATTGTTCTGTACTAGGCACATCAATGGACTGGACGTATACGTACGCTCGCAATGTCGTGTAAAGTTGTAATAACGGAGACTGTTCACTTTCTGTAAGTTCAGACAGCAACACCTCTAACGACAGCTCAGGTACAAGATGGATCCCTGAATAATACTGCCGCCAAAAACTGATATAGTCATTGATATAACTAAATTTAATATAATTACCAATGCGGGCAAGTTCACGCTTAGAAGGTGTTTGTTGAAACAGACCATGATTGTCTTGCACTAGTTTCTGCATAAATGCAGACTCTGGTAAAAACGACAGCTGCTGTAATGCCTTGGGAGTAAATAGTTCAGGTACGAGAAATTGGGTATTTTCGCGCGAGACTCCAAACAAGCTCACATGGTTGTTATGCTTTGCTAAAAGCGTCGGCCTAATGTCAATTAACTTAGCAAATTCAGGTAACTGCTTAACATATTCATACATAAGCTGATTGGTGTCTTGCAGTGCAAGCTGTGAATCAATCAGTGCCAGTAATTCTTCGTTGGTATCTATCTTGTTGTAACCAAGTAGGTATAGGTCATCAATTAGGCTCAACACGGTCTGAATTTGTGTATCGTCTAGCATACCACTTTGCGCTAACGACTTTGCGAGGTGCTTTTCTACTTGTGCTTTATTTTCTGCTTGCGCAAATGATAGATAGATATCCTTCACATTGATCACATTAAGGTAATCTTCTAATTCTAAGTAAACAAAGAGTTCTTGTTCCAAGTATTTACTCAATGTTGGCTCTAGTGTGGTGGCTAATTGCTGTTGGTATAAATCTCGATAATGCTCTTCTCGATCAATAGAAGCCAAAAAAGGAAATACATACCAAGGTTTGTGCGCTTTACTTTGAGAAAACGCTCTATAGCCAGATTGCAGCAAGGTGAGCGGCTCAATCAGTGAATCCAGCTCATCAAAGCTGATCGCTTCTTTGTTTAAAATATACTTATAGTCTTGATGTAACTGACTAAACTCTTGATGCAACGATTGGTTATAATCATAGGCTTGCCACCCGATCCACGCAGAGCCTGTCAATACCGCCCCTGCGGTACCAAGCATAACAAGCTGACGAAAACTATGACGCCAGATCTTCCATTTATTTACTGGTGCTAAATGCGCTAATGGCAGTACTTGGTTGGTAAACGTTTTTGTGATTTCTGCTTTGGGTTTTAAGGTGGTTTCAGCTACGACCGGCAGTAAAGACTGGTTGACCTCAATTAATGTATGAGCCGTTGCAAGATTGACACGTTGCTGCCCGCCTTCCGACTCAACAAGGTGAAAACTTTCAATTTTGTACGGTAATACCTGACCATTAAAATCAGCCAGCTCATCAATAAAGTGTGACACCGCAAGCTTTAAATACTGCAGTTGCATCGGCCCTAGCAGCTGCTTACGTTTAAATTCATCATCTAACTGCAACGATACTTGTTGCAGGTTGTTGGCAAATAACTTTTTAAATAACAAGTCATAAGCTTCACTGAGCGCCTGAGATGACTGTAACCCTTGCTCAGAAAAGTAAATAGAGAGATCAGCAAGCTCAACGCGCTCATTGAGGCTTTCAGCAATACCATCAAGTTTGTTAATACCACATAAGAACAAATGCGCCGGAACAGGATAACCACTTCGTAAGTAGATAGATTCAAGGCGAGCTTTAAAGTCTGCAATAAACTCTTGTTTTGCTTTTTGCGAGCGCTGGATCACACTAAACGCATCACTCAGGAGCAATACACCATTTAGCGGTTGTTTGGCACGAATAAAGCTTAACCACGCCAAAAAGTGCTGCTGCTCCTCAACTTTAGCTTGAACATGCCAAATCAGTGCTCCTTGAACATGGTAGACCGTAATATTGGCCGGCATTCCATTGAGTTTAACGCGGTTAAATTGAGCAAATGAGTCGCTGGTATTGCCTTCTGAAATAACCAGATACCAAGCCGTTTTATAAATATTTCCACTTAGCTTCAGCTTTTTTGCAATCCGCTGATAAAGGGTGGAATATTGCTTAAAAAAGTTTCTTCTTTGGTATCTTCCCACCACAAAGCGGTTAATACTCGGAACATAAATCACCAGTAAACTCACCAGCGCAAGCAATGCTCCAAGCCAATACCAGTGGGTCGCCAACGTTAATAAAAAAGTCATTATTACGAGCAACATAGCCAATAACATGATGGATGCACCGATCCATAAACGAGCTAATGGGGTCTTCACTGATACTCCTTGATGTAGGGTGAAATATTACAACTTTCGGCAAAGAACTGACTCACCTCTTTCGCTTGGGTAAAACCATTGGCAATAAAGCCAACAAATTGGCTTTGCCCGACTTCTTCGATAACTAAGGGGTAGCGTGCATTGTCACATTGCTGCTTCAACTTCTGCGCCCGAGCCATATTTTTAAACGCGCCAATTTGCACTAAGTAACGAGTCGCCGCCTCTGATGTCATCATCAAATCTGACTGACTATCCTCTAGCGCAACTTGTGGTTGTGACTGCTGTAATGAAGGGTCACTAGGCGCTGTAGTGTCAAGTTGCTGTATTTGTCGGCCATCATAAAACCTCGCGTTTTCGATGAACATTTTTTTCGGCTGCAACTGCTGGATATGCAAAAAAGTATCTCCCGCCATTTCTTGGTATTCTTGGTTCTGCTGCGCATAGATTTCACCAAAATACTGGTTATAAATAAGCAAACCCGTGATCATCAGCGCCATGAAAGTGAACCAAAAGCTCAGTGGTGAGATCCCACTAAACAGCCCTATGTTTCGGCCTAATTTTTGAGCTGGAGGAGCGGGTGCTTCCAGTGATAGTTTGAATGCACCAAGCTCAGTTAGTGCAAAGCTTACCTCTGCGGTGAGTTTTTTAAGCTCAGTTGCCTGACCGTTGTGATACTTTCCTTTAAAGCCCAACTGCAAAATGAGATAGCAGATTTTAAGCAGTGCCAGATGTTTTTTGGGAAACTCCATCAGCTGAAACACTAGGTTAAAGAAGGTATCACCACTGTTACGGATCCCAAATAATTGGCTCACTAGGGTCTTGTTTTGCCACTGAGTAGTATCCAAATGACAACCGTAACTGACTCGCTCATCAAAAAAAGCGGCCCAAACAAAACAAAGTTTATCGAGCAATGCTGGCGATACCGCTCGCTCTCTTCCTCTTTGTTTAATACTTTTCAGCTCAGTAATCACATTGGCTCTAAAGTTTTCTAGTGCCGCAGCATCCTCTAACGACGATACCGACTCAACCATCGCAAGCAATGGTAAGCTGAGTTGTAACAGTGCCTCTTCCTGCCAACTAAACTCTGTTAGCAAGTCTTTTAACGCGGCATTTTTCTCATCTACAAGTGAAAACTGGTTCACCGTATAACTGGCGGTATTCATCATTAACTAATCAAAAATAATTTAACGTCATCGACATGAATACGGGCATCAATATGTAGTGCCAGCATCTCCTTGTTGTCTACTATTTTTACCCACAGCGGATCGTCCAAATCAATCTGAAAGTACTCGGTTGAACCTTGCTCTTTTAGCTCTGGTGGCGCATAAGGCAACGCACTGACTCGCACGCCTGGCGTCGCATTTTTTATACAGTTAATGATGCTTTTATTGCCCGCCAGCTTAAACCCTGTAGTAAATAGCTCTTTAGCTAGGCTTTGCGGACTAGTTACAGCAATTACCATACGTTTAGTCTGACTAATATCGTGTTGCTTCACCTTAACCAGCAACATTCTGCGACTATCAAACAGGGATTTATCCCAGATATACTCAATGACATTTTGCTGCTGCGTAATCGACAATTTATCTTTGATTTTTGCCAGTACGGTATGGAATTTCTCATACAAGCTATCGAATGTCAGCGGTGTCCAAGGGGTACGCATTTCAAAATCGATACTCAGTAGTGCTGCTTCAAACTGCTTAAGTTCAAAGTAAAAACGACCTAACTTATAATGCTGTGTTCGCTGTGTAGCCTCCAGCCAAGGCAGCCAGTGGTAAATCACCGTCAATAGCTGCTGCTCTTTATACCACGCGCTGTTACTTTGCGTATCCACCACAGACTGTAAGCGTGTCAGGAGCTGATTGACCTTAGCATTAGCCAGTGTTTCTAGCTCCTTTACTCGCTCCAGAAGAATATCGGCCGCCCCGATACTCAAGCAATCAGGAATAAAGGCACGATCTATCACCACTTCACCGTCGCTGCCCACTTCTAATACTTTCCCGACCGCCAGTTTCACAAAACCATCAAGATTTTCTTGCTCTAGTTTCAACGCCACATTTAAGCGTGCAGTTTCAATTTCAAGCTCAGCAGCTTGATTGTTGGTAAAGTCAAACACACGCGCAAATTCTGTGGTATACCTTGAGTTAGACGCACCATTGTCAAAGCTATTATTGCCAGCAAGATAAGCAGGTACAACAAGATAAACCATTTGGTCTATCGTCCCTGCGGGGATCTGAAATGCTATTTCATGACTGAGTTTAAAATACTGGCCGTCTGGTAATATCCCTTCACATGACATCACCGAAAATTGACCAAGCTTCAGTAACCCCTCATTGATCTTTAACTGTGCCAAACCGCAATGGGGAGCAAATTCACTAGTTGTCAACGCACTATATTGTTGCGTAACATTTTCAAGGTGCGCTTCCATTTGCTGAAAGTGCTGAGGATATAAAAACGTGCCCTCACGCCAAACAATTTTATTACTCAAAGTTATGCTCCCCAACTAAACAAACTATCCATCCAGCTTTGTTGTGGGATGACAGAGAACTTTATTGAAGTCCCTTGGAGCCCCAGCCAAATCACTGTATTTTCAGATACGTCTTCTGGCACTTCAATCACCGCTTTGGTTGTGCCTTGTTGATAATCACTAAATTCTACCAATACCGCCAAATACCTCACCCCAGGTAACAGCTTAAGGGTTTTTTGTTGTTTGGTATTGGGCATCACCGGATACAAGCGCTGCTTTTCAATTAATTGTTCCGCTAAGATCTGAGTATCAGATTGAAACAAAGAGATAAACTCGCTCTGCATAAACCTATCCGACTTAGTCAGCTGGTAGACACGCACAGCAACTGGGTTAGCGACTTCGTTTGCCCAGTTCAGCTTTTCATTGGCCTCTAACTGTAGTTGGATCGGTAACGAAAAGCGCTGTAGCGGATCAGCACTTGAG
This sequence comes from Pseudoalteromonas sp. J010, assembly GCF_003934235.1. Lineage (NCBI taxonomy): Bacteria > Pseudomonadati > Pseudomonadota > Gammaproteobacteria > Alteromonadales > Pseudoalteromonadaceae > Pseudoalteromonas > Pseudoalteromonas sp. J010. Next base: position 149,540 of record NZ_RDBW01000002.1, read on the forward strand.
CAACCCACCATAAAAAAAACCAACAGTGAAACTAAAATTACTTTTGCATACATTCGATTAATAACGCTTTAAACTGACGCTTAAAGTGTCCTTCGTTCATTTTTCTTGTGTAGTAGTGCTTATATGCAGTCCAGTGCTTGCCACTCCATCGAGAAGGTGGCCCCACCATTTCCTCTATCAACTGTGGGTCAAACTCTTTGAGAAACTCATCCATCACTTGGTCGAGCATCAACAACATTTGTTTTTGTTGCTGCCACGGGCTGCGAGAGGCCTCAAGTAGCTTATCTAGCTTTTGCTCAATGGCTGCATTATTGACGCTACTCTCTGACTCTACCGTATTGCTATGCTCTCGTTGGTACTCTATAAAAGGTGCTTGCTCCGCTTGTTCTGTTTGCGTATTTATCTGTTCCAGTTCAGTCTCTAGATCAGCAAAAATATTGCTAGCATCAAACTCAACCTCATCAATAACATCAAAAAAAGCTTCTTCTTTTGGTTCGGTGGTAAGTGGCGCAGCTGAAAATTCAGACTGCATTGAGAGTAATAAGGTGTAACCGAATACGACGATAATATCGCCATCAGAGAGCAACGATGAAGAGTGTGTGATCTGCGGACGGCCATTTAAGCGCACCCCTTCGACTTCAGTATAAAGGCGCAGCTGCCCACTGTCGGCTTCTTGTTCGATGCGCGCGTAGATGTCATGCTGCTGCGTCTCTTGTTCTGCGTGAGGTAAGATTAAGTCACACTCGATTGAAGCGCCTAACACCACCCCTGACTTGGAAACCGTCGCCATTCTCGAGAGTAGCCGAACATCATCAGGACACTCTGTGACTTGTAACATTGCAGCATTCATTTATTACTTCCTATTATCGGCAACAAGACAATTTGAGGCGGCACTATTAAAAGCCTCAAGAAAAGTGGGGCGCGCTTTTAAAAAGGCGTTTGAGAACAAAACACCCAGTTCTATGGTGCCATACTCGCGCCGAGAAAAGTTGGTATTATGTAGCTTAAACTTGGCCAGCTCATACTCAAATTCATGCTCATCGATTAAGATCGCATCGACTTCATGACCTAATAACAACTTTAACAGCGCATGTCCGTTGCGTGGTTTCATTTGTACGTTGTAGCCCTTACGTTTGATGTCAAACCATTCATCTGAACCAAACTCAGCTGCCACTTTATATTTTTTATACAAGGGGTTGCTGTCACTGATATCCATTTCAGCACCAGAGAAATACCAGTACAAGTGTTTTTTCGCAATGGCAGTAGATAAACTCCCGTAGCGCGATCTTGCTTCACTCCCCGCGACAGCAAAAATGGCGTCCAGCTTACCTGTACGCAACTTAAGCTCGGCTTCTACCCAAGTATCAAATTCTGCACGATACGGAGTTTCCATGCGGCTAAATGCGCACTGAACTTGACGGATCACCTTTCCTTTAACCAGCTCGTTTTCAACGTAGTGGTACGGATAGGCGTCATGCGTTGCCAGTTGCACCACCTCTTTGGCCACCGAGTGTGTTGTCGTTAAGGCAAGACCCAATATAAGGGTCTGTATAAGGTTGATTGTTCGCATCATTTCGTTAATTTATCGTCAGTTCAAAACCTGAGCTATCAGCCGTTCCCGAGATCACCACCGCTGTGATGGCCTCACCTTGACTAATACGTTCAATACAGCGCTCAGCTAGTTGCGGCATCAAATTGCGATTGATGATCTGCTCGATAGCACGGCCACCAATCGTTGGCTCATTGCCTTTTGCTACCACATATTCCACAAACGCCTGATCATAACTAAGCGTCGCACCATATGTTTCCGATAGCTTTTGTGCCACACGTTTTAATGAAATTTCAGTAATTTCAGCCAGCTCATCGGTATTTAACGGATAATAAGGAATAATATTACAACGACCTAAAAAGGCCGGTTTAAAGAAGCTTTGTAACGCAGGTCGCACATTCTCAACAAGCTCCACTAAATCTGGACGTGAATCACTGACATTACAAAAGTCGACAATAGCGCTATCTGCGGCATTGGAAGTCATGATGATCAAGGTGTTTTTAAAATCTATATTGCGACCTTCACTGTCTTGAATACAGCCTTTATCAAATATTTGATAAAAGATATCATGGACACTCGGGTGGGCTTTTTCCATTTCATCAAGCAGTAGCACACAATAAGGGTTGCGGCGAATAGCTTCCGTTAATACACCACCTTTACCATAACCAACATAACCCGCTGGAGAGCCAAGCAACATAGACACTTTATGTGCCTCTTTAAACTCGGTCATATTGATGACCGTCATATCCTGCTCACCGCCAAAAAGTTGATCTGCCAACGCCAATGCGGTTTCTGATTTACCGACCCCACTTGGGCCACACATTAAAAACACCCCAACTGGTTTACGTTTATCCGTCAGTCCCGCACGCGATACCCGAATGCTCTTAGACAGCTCATGCAGCGCATGTTTTTGACCAATAATTCGCTGATGTAATGCCGCTTCTAATGTCAGCAACTTAGCCACTTCGTCTTTAACCAAATTACCAATTGGGATCCCCGTCCACGCGCCAATGACTTGTGCAATGATGTGCTCATCTACAATTGCATGTACCATTGGCTGCTCACCTTGTAACGCTTTTAATGCTGCCAATTGCGCCGTAAAGTCGCCTTGCTCTTCACCAGCTTGGATCTTTGCCAATGTTGAAACTAATTCTTTTTCCTTCTCCCATTGCGCCTTCAATGACACTAATTGGGTTTCAAGTTGCGATTTTTGTTCTTCTTTTTCAGCTATTGCTGTTGCCTGATTAGCCAGCATCTCATGTTCTTTAGCCAAAGATACTAGTGCTTTTTCTAAATAGCGGATCCCTTGCTCTGCTGCTTCGATACTGGCAGGTTTAGCACTTTGTGTTAATGCAATCCGTGCACATGAAGTATCTAGCACACTAATAGCTTTATCTGGCAACTTACGACTTGGTAAGTATCGGATAGATAAGTCCACTGCCGCTTGCAGCGCCGCTTCCGTGATGAATACTTGATGATGGCTTTTTAACGATTCAGCTACGCCACGGAGCATCTGAAGCGCATCCTCAGCATTGGGCTCTTCAACCTTGACTACCTGAAAGCGACGAGTCAACGCAGGGTCTTTTTCAAAATACTTTTTATACTCTTCCCAGGTCGTCGCGGCGATAGTGCGAAATTCACCACGTGCTAATGCCGGTTTTAGTAAATTAGCAGCATCATTTTGCCCTTCGGCACCGCCTGCGCCAATTAAGGTATGTGCTTCATCAATAAAAACAATGATGGGCACTTCAGAGTTTTTCACTTCATTGATCACATCTTTTAAGCGATTTTCAAATTCACCTTTTACACTCGCACCGGCTTGCAATAAGCCAAGGTCTAGTGAATGAATTTGCACACCAGACAATACAGGAGGTACTTCATTGGCTGCTATTTTTTGCGCAAGCCCCTCGACCACCGCTGTTTTCCCAACCCCAGGTTCACCAACAAAAATAGGGTTGTTTTGACGCTTTCGGCACAAAATATCTATCGCTTGTCTCACTTCATCAGCGCGACCAGATACCACATCAAGTTCATTATCTGCGGCTGCTTGGGTAAGGTTTACGGTATATTTATCTAATGCACCAGTAACGACATTATGTGCTGCGGTATTTGCAGCGCCCTTCGCCGATGTTTTCGGTGCAACAGACAAAGATTGAATATGTGCTTTTAAACTCTCCACCGAGACATTTTTGAGTGCTGCATACTCTTTTTGTTTAAATGACAATGGATCTGGCTGCAATATCTCCAATAATAAATGGAGTCCAGCAACAGCACTGTGGGAAAACTCGACAGAGGCAAGTAACCAAGCTGATTTAACTAACTCAATTAGCTCAGGACTAATGGTTGGCTGTCCAGAGTGGCTTGGCGACAGTTGGCTTAATTTGGCTTCGAGTTCTTGTACGAACTGCGCAATATTAACCTGTTGTGACTCAAGAAACTGTTGTAGTTTAGGGTCTCTGCCCTTCAATAATGAAAGTAACCAATGCTCGACCTCAATAGCACCCGCTTGACTATTCATCGCATCTGCTGCTGCATATTCCAACGCATTTTTTAAGTTACTATCTAAATAAGAAATTAGTTTTGAAATAGATACTTGAGACATGATTTATCCCTAACTCTACAGAGCCCTTACTGTTCGTTTCTGGTTGCCATTGCGTCGTGTTACATTCGCGTTCACACCTAACACAATGCCCTTTTGATGATGAGTGAGTACCAAATCAGATGGCACGGTTCCAATATATTGTGCTTCCACTTCAACCACGACTTCGTGGCTCACATAGTGGCTGCATAACGACTTGATCGCGCTTAATAGCTCAACTTGCTGCGCTTCTTGCTGCTCTAATTTCGAAAAAATAGCAGCATCTTCGTACATAACAGTGACCGTTAATGTTCTGCCAAGCTGAGCAAACTGTGCACCGAGCACCGCGCCACGACCAAGCTGACAGGAGCCTAATTGGCTTCTTGCATGTGACGGTATACTTTTGACCTCAATGTCACTCATCGCTAAGTGAATTGCATGAGGAAAATAATGCCTTAGCAACCGCTGTAAGTTACTCAGAGAATAATGCTCTGCCCGAGTGATAAGTGTTGCAGGAAGCATGGATAACTCGCCGTAGTGCTCTGTAAGCGAGCTAAAATAGCTTTGCAAGAGCTGGCGCTGTTGTTGTGTCGTGGTCGTTGTTTCTGTACGAAAAATCAAAGAAGAGAATGATTTTATCTGTAAAGATTGATGCACCAAGGTATTATCAAAAATAGCAAGAAATCGTAGATAAGCTCGGTTATTTCGCAGATACGCTTCTTTGAGCCAATCTAAAATAAAATGTGCCAACCCGCCACGCTCACCAAATAAAGTGGCTTCGTTACTGTCTACCACAAAGTGCTTATCAGCCAGCTCTTGATAGTCTATTTTTCTTTTGCCATAGGTGTCTGAAAACAAGTGCTGCTTGAAGCTGATTTTTTTCGCCCCAGCCACCCGCAATAATCGAGTAAAGTGAAGTACCGAAGAAACTTTAGCAAATAGGCGTCGCGTCAACTGCATACTCGCGCTCCTAGTTGCGCATCAAAGCGCTTTGCAGGCCAGTTGTAACTGGTATATTTCACGGTTAATTGACTACAGCGATCAAATGGAGTTTGCGCTGCTAAAAAGTCATTAATAAGCTCAGCGAAAAGTGAAAAGTCAGCATTGAGCTCTGAGTTATCTAACGTCAGTGTAAGCGCCATGCCAGGTACAAATATCATTCTTCCTTCAACAAGAAATGGTGCATTGATCTTTTCAGCACACACGTCATAAATTGAATTTAGTTCCTGATGAGTGGCATTAGCATTGACAAACAATTTTAAAAAGCCAATTAATGACGTTTTGGCGTCTTCTACTTGTAATAGCTGAGAAAGATTAAAAGACATGAGCTTGAGCAAGCGCCAGTAATTTTTTTCATCTGTTGCGACATTACTCGGCTGGATAGTGACACCGCCAACGTTAAACTCTCCTGCCAACGCTTCTTCAGTATTCACCACGATTTGGTTACCTACATGGACTTTGTTGGCAAGCTGCGCATCATAACAGGTGATCTGTGCAAACGCGGTAAACCCATTAGGGTAAGTCGCTGTCGCCTTGTTTATAGGTAAAACAAGGTGCTTAACCTCATCCAAGGAAGCTGTTTTATTAGCCTCGTCAATATGCCCTAGTTTCACACTCTGAGACCAATATAACTGCGACTCAAAATCGACGGTCTGCGTACCTACCACAGGCGGGATCTCTTGTTGCCCCTCGGAGGTCACAACATACACTTTGTCGATGGAATAAATTTGCACATGATGCTGACTGGCATCTGCTATCACGGGATATGAGAGCTCTTGATAGTTCACTCTTACGGGCTCAGATGATTGATGAAATAAATTACTAAATAGTGTTTTGTTTATCTTCACTGAGAGATTTTTTTCTTCCAGCAACACAGCTCCTAGCTCATTTAGGTAAAAGTCGATAAACACACTTTTACCATGACCGACATTAAGCTTATGCGGGTTTTTCAAAATAAAGAACTGGCGCTTTGCAGGGACAGAAAAGTACTCTTTAAGCTTAAAATAGGCGGGAATTTCGTTACTATCAATCGGTGAGATAAGGAAATCGTCGTCAGCCAATAATGGATGAAAATTACCTTTACCCACATCATATGCAAAGTCGTCATCGGCCACACAAATGGCCACTTTGGTGACGGCTTGGTTAATAATATCGGCAACATTACGGCCAATAGACTCGTTACTAAAGTGCAACTGGATTGGTTGTGCCAGTGCCTGCTGCATATCCACATCACTGCTCAATGGCGATAATTCGACACGCAAGCAATATGGTGAAAGTTTACTATCGAGGTTGGCAGGCACAGCGTGTTGAAATGGGGTTTGCTCTAACTTAAAGCGCGATACCGACATAGGTGAGAAAGTMACAGGCAAGGAGTTACACAACTTAACCGTGGTGTTATCGTCACCTTTATTAATGACATCCAACTCAACTTCTACTTGTTTATCTAAAAACACCGGTTTGTTAAAGTCGTCGGCATTAGGCTGAAAATGCGCTTGCACCACCATAGGTAACGTTTTAAACAAATTAGGCGAGACAATATCCGCAAACTCTTCTACATGACGTGTTCGTAGGGCATCAATTTCCATCGCATTTTTTGCCGCAACCCATGCAAAACTGTCAATTAACCGTGTGACATTAGGATCTTCTTGGCCTTTGTCATTGAGGTTAATATGCTCAGCTTCTCTTCGAAAATGTTTTCGAAAGCCTTCTAAGCCATAGCGAATGCTCGCTAACTCATCTTCGAAGTGCTTTAACATACGACTAATCATATTGACTCTCGTTTTCAATCAATACAGTAAGACGCGTCAAATCAATATCAGTGTCAAACTGCAATAATTCTTCTTTGCCTTTAATCGAAAGTACCGCTGAGATCTCAAAACGCATCGTATTAGCAATATGTTTTTCTTCGTCTTGCGCAAGATACATAACTTCTATGCTGTGAAGTCTGGGCTCAAATTGACTTATTTTGTTTTTTATCCGCATGGCGATTTGCTCACCACTATTGAGTCGGCTAAATAGCGCAATGTCTTCAAGACCAAAGCAAATACTCGATTGATTGACCAGTTCTCGGTCACGTTCCTGTAAAAATGCGGCCTCTGTTTTTAAGATCAGACCGATATTATGATGGATCGACTGCACCACCTCGGTAGCATGATCCGCAGAGACATCTTCTCTATCCATATAAAATGCACTGAAAAAGCTCATCGCTCCACCGCCGTGGATAAACTTACCGTACTGGCGACCCGGTCAAATTGATACTGTGGCACTAAATCAACATGACAACTGTAACGCTTAAATTCACCTGACTCTTCCACGACACTGACTTTAGCCGACTTTAGGGGCATCTTCGCAAGTGTCATTTCATCCGACACAATTGAATTTGAGCAGTACTGCTCTAACCAATGTGTCAGGTTGTTTTCACAATCATGTGCTTCCATTGAAGAGCCAACCATTTCCCTAAGTTGCACCTTAAGATAATGGGCAATGCGACTGATCATCAGTGTAGTTTGTAGCAAATAGCGATTTTCTGTCTCACTTTCTGTTTTGATAGAGCAATTGGACTGAAAAAAGTATCTTTCATTTAATGGGTTATGGAATATGGGGATCAAACCAAGCTGAGAAATAAACGCCGCATTACTGGCTGAAAGCCGCGTTTTAAATACCACGGGCAGCTCCTCCTTTTTGGCGCCATAATAATGAATGGCGCTGCCCCCTGAGCCATCTAATTTGCGTGATTTTAAGAATCCAAACCACCTAACCCGATTAAACTCGATAATGACATTCTTTAAAAATGTCGTCGCTGTATTTCCCCAACGAAAGTTGTCTTGGGCATCTTCATTAAACACAAAACCCGCGGGGTGATAACGGTAAATGCGTCGATAACCGACCTTGTTAAATACCAAGCCAATAAAATGGCTGTTGTCTTTAGCTCTTAGACGATGCCAACTCTCAAATTCATGGGCGGCCAGCACTCGCTTTACTTTCGCGGTATCGCATAAAAAAGACTCTCCTGTCGCCCCGAGGAACGCTTCATCAGCATCCAAGACGATAGGACAGAGGCTTTTCTCGCCAAGTTCTGCAAGTAGCTCAAGGGTATAAATATCATCAAACTCATTAGCATAATCGATATCTAAGCTAATATTATGGTCAATAACGATAAGACCATAAGGCTCTCCACCAAGTGTATTAAACTCACGGTTGGCTATTAGGTTATATAGCTTTGCCTGTTTTACCGACGGCGAAATATTGAGATCTTGAGATATTTCAGCCCAAGAGATATTCAACAGCTTTACTCTTACCGTCTTGTAATTAACTGGTAGGTTAACTAGCTCATGCAGTGATCGCCAACGCGCCTCTAATGCCACAAACTGGTGATGAGACATAACCAGTGACAGCTGTTCACTGATCAAATTGTCTATCTCAGCAATTAATAGCTTTACTTGTGCAATCTGGTTTGAGTGATGTACTGTCGTAGACATGGGGAATCGCGTTCCAGCGCTCAATTAGTTAATACAAAGAAGTGGAGTGAGCATACCCACAGGTATTATCTCACCGCCACTTAATGCTTTTAACGCTCAGGTGAGGCGATAAAAACGTTTTTATCATTAGCCAGGTAGGCTTGCTACCATACGCACAGAGGTCGTTAGCTCTTCCATTTGTAACCAAGGACGCAAATGCGCAACGGCTGAATACGCCCCAGGGCGACCAGGTTGTTCGATCACTGAGATTTGTGCTTCAGCAAGTGGGGTTTTAGCGCGCTCTTCATTACCCATAGCACCTGAGTTTGTGTACATCGCAATCCACTCACTCATTTGCTTTTGAATATCTGCCGCTTCCATATTCGAGCCAATATTGTCACGCCCCATTACCTTGAGGTAATGAGCGATCCGGCTACTCGCCATGATATATGGCAAACGTGCAGAAATAGCTGCATTAGCGGTCGCATCAGGGTCCGTATACTCTTTTGGTTTTTGCGTAGTCTGCCCACCTAAGAACACGGCATAATCTGTATTCTTATAATGTACTAGCGGCAAAAAGCCCAAATCGCTCAGCTCTTTCTCACGCTCATCGGTTAAGTTCACTTCAGTTGGACATTGCTGTGTAATATCACCAGAATCCGTGAGGTACGTAAGATTTGGTAAAGCCTCTACTTTACCGCCGTTTTCCATACCACGAATTGCTGTACACCAACCATAAGCTTCAAATGCTTGGTTCATTTTAAGCGCCATTTCATAGGCCGCATTTGACCAAACAACTTCATCATTGCTTGTTGGCTTTGGATTACCAGCGTTGTCAGTTGCAAGCTCTTCAAACTCAAACGATTTGATTTTTTTGCCTTTACCACCGTACGGTAAACGCGCCATGGTGCGAGGCATAGTCAGCGCTACATAACGGGCATCATCGCTTTCTCTGAATGAGTTCCACGAAGCATAACTAGGCGAATCAAAAGCAGGTGCTATTGGTTTACCTTCACTGAAGGTAGAAAAGCTACTTAATTCGAACATTTCTGGCGCCGCCGCTGCGATAAATGGCGCATGGCTTGCTGCTGCCACTTCTCCCATATAACGCAATAGCGCAACATCTTCATCATTTTGTGAAAACGCGTAGTCACCCAGGATCAGGCCGTACGGCTCCCCTCCAGCTGTGCCATACTCATGTTGATATAGCGTATTGAACAACGGGCTGCGGTCTACCGCTGGCGCATCTTCAAATTGCTCAAGCAGCTCATCTTTTGTGATGTTGAGTAACTTCACTTTTTGAGATGTACCCAGCGCACTGTTGCGGATCAGTTTTTGTAAACCTAACCACGAACCCTCAAGCTCTTGAAAACTGTCTTGCTGCATAATCGCAGAAAGCTGCTGAGACATTTTTTTATCAATCTCAGCCACCGCATTTGCAATAGTGTCAGTGAGGTTTTTATCCCATGTTACCGTGCCAGACATTGCTTCTTTGGTTAAAGAAGTCAGTAGCTCTTTGGTTCTATCAGGTGCCGTTTGACTCGTCGCGCTGATAGCACGGTCTAAAAACGAACCGCTATCGCCTGCTGCTGCGCCGCCATCTTGCTGTAATTCTTCAGACATTACTCTTCTCCTTTCACGCCAAGCTCGCTAGACAACGCGCTCAATGAGTCCGCGCTTTGTAAAATGTCTTTAAGGAGCTTTTCAAAATCGCGAGAGCGATCCGCTTTACTTAGCAGCTCATTTAGCTGATTACGGGTTTCAAGTAGCTTTTTCAGTGGTTCGATACGTTGAACCAAAGCGTCAGGCTCAAAGTCTTTCATAGATTCAAAATCTAGATTAACTTCAAACTGGCTGTCATCAGCTTCGATGACATTATCTACTTTCAATGAAAGTGAAGGTTGAATACGGCCCAGTACATCATCAAAGTTATCTTGATCGACTTGAATAAACTCGCGATCTTCAACTTCTTTTGGGTCTTCTCTGTCACCAGAAAAATTACCGAGTACCGCTGATACAAACGGCAGCTCTTTTTTCTCAGTAGCGCCGTTAGTTTCAACATCATACGTAATACTTACGCGGTTTTTACTAACACGCTTATGTTGCGAATTAAGTGCCATAATGATTTACCTTACTTAAGATCAGCCGCAGAAGTAAGCTGGTTAGTGGTTGCATCGTATTTAACAGATGCAGCTTTCTCAAGCTTACCGCCTTCGTCTTCAACGAAGAAGATTTGCTCAATTTTGGTGTAAGTAAGCGAGAATGACTCAGACGGTTGACCGCCATCGCTACCTGAAATACTAAAGTTTGCCATACGTGCTTCTTCAAGAGAGATAACATAGTAAGGCACAATCCCTTTACCATCACGAGACGGCTTAGTCATCACTAGCTCAACGGTTTTACCGTCTGCACCTGGCTGGAATAAGTAAGTTAGTAGGTACGGTGTTGCACCATCATACGTTTTAGAAATGCTGATTTCACCCAGCGCCACCATACCGTTATCTTGGTTGTTTGCATTGCCAATATCTACAGAAACGCCACGCATAGCGCCCCAAGATAGGCTATCTACTGCGAACCAACCTTTTTTGCTGTTTAAATCGGCAACTGTAGCAGCCCCTTTGATGCTGTCATTGCCGTCGATTCTCATGAAAATTGACGCCATTTGTATTCTCCATAGCTATGTTATTTTTCCCTACTTAGTGTAGGCACAAATTTAAATCTTTCATTTCCCTGAACCATAAGTTCAGGACTCTTCGCTACCAAAGTGGTCCTGATGTCGCGCTGCTATCTGTTGCAGACTTTACTTCAGGCTCTGGTTCAACGTTTGTTTGCACGGGTTGCACCGGCTCTGGCACAACTGGTTCAACAACCGCAGGAGTCGGATTAGATACTGCTATACTCTCTTCCGACAATAATTCACCTAAGTCATTGTCTACGCCCGTCAGCTTGCTGATTTCTGCAAGTGCTGGTGAGTCTTTGGCGATTAACTCTCCCATTAAGTCGGAGAACGACATATTTCCCCACCGAATTGCTCTTGCAAGCAAGTAAGGAATAGGACTGTGTGGCTCGGTCTTTTTGAAAAAAACCGCAATTCTATTTAATTCTTCCAGCGCATGTTCGCGTGTATACACAGCTTTTGCGACAACTGGCTGCGTGGCAACTACAGCGGCTTGCGGTGCTTGATAGGTGGCCTGTGGCGCGCTCTTGGCGGTTTCATTTGGCGTAGCGACAACAGGCTCTGCTGACTGTACTTCCTCAGTGATTGCTGACTCTTGCTGCTCAACATCAGGAAAAAAGTACTGATACATCAACTTTATTTGCTTGATCGTATCGCGTATAAAGCGAAAGCCAAGCAACGCCAAGCCATGTTTGTTGCGATAACCATTGATGAATAAATCAACGTCTTTAAGCTTGCTTTCAATCTCGCTCAACAGATTAAAGCGCTCACTCAACTCGCCTTTTCGCGACTGCAGCGTGGCTGCAAATTCCGCTTTTTTCGCCTCAAGACTGCCATCTTTTTGCGCCAGCAAGTAATCACCAAAGGTGTATTCATCTAACAACGGATAGTGCATCAATGGTACGTTTAACAAGCCAGAATTTGGACTGTCGCCTGTTAGCTGCTCAAGCGGTTTGGTTTGGTTATCACAATGCTTTTGTGCAGCCTCTGTGGCATCCAGCTTGGCAACTTTCTTTTCAGGAAGCCTTGGATGAATAGATTCTCCAAGTTGCTTAAGTGCAAACAAAAAATCGCCTAACCCTTTATTAAATAAAGATAAGTCATCTTTTTTGTACGCCAGTGAAGCAAGCCACCATACAAATACTTCGATGTCACGAGAATCATTTTTAAGCGTTTCACCTGCACTTTGCTGCAACTGATACCAATCATCAGCGTTTTGGCGCTGAAGCACTTGATCTTGAGCCGAGGTAGGCGTTTCTAACAACTTACGCAGGCTGGACTGTGCGACGTTGAGTAAATTACGTAGTTCCCGAAACTTAGTCCGCTCTTCTTTAAGAAATACACCGGCATCAAGCTCAGTACTCGGAGAAAAAAGTAACATAGGCGGCTAATTTCAACCCTATACGCGTTATTATTTATTCTTCATTCCATTGTGGAGCAGAATGATCCAAAGTCAAGATATTAATACCTTGTTAAATTATAGGGTTAGATCATAAAACCGTTAATACGCAGAGAAAAAACCATTATTTTTCGCTATAAATACAAACGTGAACAGCCCTAAATGACGAGAAAATATCAAGTAACTATGGACAAAAAATGAATTTAGTCAGACTTTTTGCTGTTTTTCAAAAAAACCTAAAAAACACTTTAATTATAGTTTTTTAACTTTGATTCAACTTTTACATTCCACTATAGTTGCGCCAATTGGCGTCATACAAAGAGGTTTAAATGAAAGACAATTTCATCAGGGATGGCATTAGAGGCAACTTAGTTGTTAAAGACTTTGTGCCTGCCACAAAAATCGGTAAGTTTGATCTCAAAGTGGAACCACACAAAAAGAAAATCACCGTGATTGTCAAAATCTTTTATCGGTTTATCGACAACACCGAAGATCAACTCTCTTGGTCCATGAATGAAAAGAATGAATTTAAACGCAATGCCCGGCGCGTCATTTTAGAAAAGTGGGCAAACAATTATAAAATCCGCTGCACTAAACAAAACTGGGAAGAGTTTGTGATGGACATTAACTTTGTCATTGCAGAAGTGAACAACCCAGCGTACTGCCGGTATATTGTCGAGGTGAAAAAGCTTGCACGGTATAAATCTAGTGGTGGTATTAATCATGGTATGGTTCCTCATGTTTGCGGCGTAAACAATTTCGCCAATGAAATTGACACCACCAAAAACCAAGAGCGGATTTTCAACTACAAAGAGGGGTTACTGCGCTCAGGATTGAGAAGCTTGCTGCCTGCCGGTGATGGTGACTATATTACTTTTTCATCGGATCAACACATTCTAACCAGTGGTATGAAAAGCTATTTAGACCGTTTTTTAACGGTCGTAAGAGCACGTAGAACCCCAGATGTACTTGGTATTAAAGCGTACATTATTGGCCTGAAAGGCAAAAATGACAGCACCTTTACATACAATTTAGAATCACGCCGAGCAAATTCAGTTGCCAACTATATTAACCAGCGCATTGTCGGCGACAACTTCGCTATTGTGGCCAACACGTCTCAGCAGTGGGCAAAAGACGCAGTGACCTTTTTAAAAACTCGCGATCGTAACCACACGGTGTCTGGTCAAGATGGTGGCGTACTTATTGTTATTCGCACTCCGCATAACGTCGATCGCACCGTACCGCATAAATACATTGTGATGACGCATGAATTTGGGCATATGCTTGGGCTGCCCGACGAGTATTTTGGTGTGCATAGCAACTCCACCATGGCAAAGCTAAGGCTAGATAATGTTTGGCCAAGTACCATACGCTCACAAAGGGTATCGACAGGGAACAAGCGCCTTAGAGAGATGCAAGACGGCTTTACGCAAATGGCCACGCAGGCCAATGTGTCTTTGCCTAACCTGATTTCTAAAACCACCATAGTCAAACGCCCAGAGGCTGAACAAACTTATCAAGAAATACAAGATAAAAATGACCAAATCACTCGACGCAAGCAACAGTTAAAAGATACCTTTGGTCAAAATAGTTGGGCCTACAAAAAGTATAAAGACTCGCATCCTAGACTTTATGCGCCCCCGAGCACAGAAGCAATTTCCAACAGCATCATGCACAGTGGCAGCGATATTCAAAAGGTGCATTTTGTGACAATTTGGTCGGCGTTGTGCAAAGCAACTGAAACACATCTAGATGTCACCGAGTGGGAGATTGTCCCCGCTGAATAAAGACTATCATTAAACTCTATGCTTTGCCTTACACATAACTTTTCAATAACGGGCGCAGGCACGAAAGGCATAATTGCGAAGCAACCCTGCGTGTATGCGCCCCAGCGAACAAAGTGAATCCGTTTGACTTGATATATTGCAATTAGCCATGCCATTGATTTGTATTTACTGCAAAGCTTATTCGTGACACCTGCTCCGACGAGCCTTGTTGTTTGCCATCAACATTAATCTCAACAACTGACAACAAGGATGCTTTTGTGCTAGCTCCAGCATTACTATTACTTTTTACTGTGACTGCAACATCAAAAAATACTCCGCTACCTGAGTCTTTTTTAGCGCCAGGTTGCAAAAGGAACATTTTTGGTAACGGTGAGCCATCTTCTTTTGTTCTTGACGGTTCAAGCTCAGTATTAGCGCTTTCAACACCACGATATATTTGGGTTAGTGTTTCTTTTATAAATGTTTCGAGTTCCATACAATATTTCCTGTTGCAATATAACGCCCGCATAATGGGCGGATTAAGCTTGGCTATATTTAGTAAGACACGAACTAAGCCAAACCTTATTAGTCCATGCGTTGATGCGTTTGTTATAAATCAATTCCTACATTCAATAAATGCAATAGTTTCTTTTTTCCACAGCTCTCTTTCAGTAATCACACCATTTGCTTCCATTATCGTTGGTAAATGATACGGAGGACCTGATTGTAATTTTTCTTTTAATTCGTCAGTGTTATCTCTAACTATTAAAGGGCAACCATATTTTGAGAGCCTTTCTTGAGCTTGTCGTAATACCGCATATTCAGAGTTAGGAAAGAAGTACGCGTTATCTCTAAGTGCAAGATAACCAGAAAAGCTAATGGCACAAAGGGTAAAAATTGAAATAAAAATGGTAAAAATATAAATTGATAATATTGATGGATATTTCTTATAAAAGCCTAGTTGCACCATAAGCTTGCTAAGCTCTTGACCTTCGATAATGATTTGTGGTTCATCAAAGTTTAAAATTTGATCCAATTCAGGAAAGAATGAAAGTTTCAACGATTCAGAAGGGTCTAGCCTTGTAATGAGCAATTCCATTTTTGACTTGTCATAACTGAACTCTACTTCACCATGCCGCTTGTTTGTTCTTACTATTGGTGCGTACTCTAGAGGAGAAGTTAGATTTATTCTGACATTTTCGAGTACACGCTTCGAAAGGTTTTCAATCCATAACTGAGATACGTAAAAACCATCCACTTTTGCTTTTTTTCTCAGTTCACTAGGCAACAAATTTGGAGAAGGTTGCTCAAATTGTACATTTATTGGGTCTGGTGCGTCTTTCGCTATTGTATAAAAAAAACTTAATATCGAGAATGGATTCCACATTTAAGACATACTTCCTTTTGATTTATAACAATTTTATATTGACATATTGGGTCGTTTAGAGGAATTTGAGCAAGTACATGCAGACACCATTACCGCACGGCGCAGCATTTCCCGTTGCCGATATAATCGAGGCACTAAAAGAAAACGGCTACCACCGATATGTAGCTGAGCTGAATGTTTATGAGAAATAATCAATAGGTGAAAAAGAACCCACCAGCATACGTTTGGTTTAATTGAAGCGAATAAATAATAGAGGGTATCAGTGTTATTACTAGCCTTACCAAACTCTTGAAAGAAACTTTTTGCTTTGAACAAAGCCCATTCTAGTTCACTTGGGAGGAAACCTTACACTCCACCAAGGCGCAGCGAGCTTTTATCGATGCGACTCGGTGAAATGAGCAGGTCCCTACCCAAGTGCTCTAAAAACACCCAAGTAAGAAGATTAAGCAACTAGATTAAATCTTTTGCTACTTCCCATAAATTCTTAGCAATATCAATCAATAACTTAATTATGTGAAGGATTAATGCCAATAACTTTAGAGTACGTCCCATTGGATTGAACTTTCATTGAGTTACTCTTCCCACATCGGGTTAACCAAATGTTACACGCAGACTTTTATTTGTCAACATTCGTTTTTTATTATTAACCCCTTATTTAACAGAGGTACCTGAATTTTGACTAGGGAGTCAGCTCCTTCTATATCTGCAATGCACCTTCCTCTATTGAGATCTTTTGGATGCCAGCCCAGTTCTTCTATTTCATGCAATGTGCCAAATGCAAGTTCTGCTGAACCCATATCTCGGCTTTTAAAGACAAACTGTGATGTAAGATTATGTTTAAATTGCTGAGACATTGTTTTTTGGTCAGCCCGTTGCAAGCCTGCGATAATTCGAATACCAGCAGCCCTTGACTTCATTGATAATTGATCGAGCAATTTGGAGGCTTCGGCAGAGTCATTAAAACCAAGTTTAATATCTGCATATTCATCAATTATTAAAATATTCAAAGGGCCATTCCAAGCATCAAGTCCTTGGTCAATGACTTGTTTGAGTCTAGAGTTCATGGTGTCTATTAAGTCTTTGAGCAATTGTAAAGTTTGTTCTTTATCAATTGCTAAGCTGACTTTTTCAGAATTTTTAAAACAGTTAAACCCAGCACCCATCTTTAAGTCGATTATATTGATGCAATCGATATATGGTCTGTTTACAGTGAGAAATTGATAAAGAAGCCAGCGTATAAATTCAGTCTTACCTGACCCAGATTGGCCGACAGTTAGTATGTGGGTCATTTCTTGGATACTATGCCCAACTATATTGGAGCCATTACTAATACCGTAGATAACCTCCCCTGAAGTCAACTCAATATCCTCGCTAGACACGAATTCAGGGATGATATTTTTTGGATCCACAAAAGTACCATTATGTAGTACTAATCCCTTGGCAAAAGTGTCTAAACGTGTTAATTCCATATCAATATAATTAGAAATATCTTTGAGGCGTGCGGCTATTCTTGATGAGTCGATAGTACCGTGGCCAGAGCTCAGATAAAGCAACTGCTCGTTTTCTACATACTCGACATTAATATAATCTCCCTGAGTATCTTTTAACTCAAAAGCAACCGCCATTACATTTGCTCTATCATACTTTGATTCTGAATTACATAGTATTTTTAACTTTTTTTGTGCGAATACATCGTCGATGTATCTAATTAAGTCAATTGCCTCATTGTACTCCTTATTAAACTCAACAACTGTTACCATATGGCGAACTTGTGCAGCGACTACATCAAAACGTTCAGTTAATGACTTAAAGTGCTCCCATTGTCCCTCGATGCTTTGAATATCATGACATGCGTTCAACTCGGGCTCTATTGCTTTGATTTCATTAAGAATAGAATAGTAACTGCGAAAAACTTCGTCTTGTTTTTGCTTCATGAAAAAACTGATAAGCCATCCAATAATTTTGAAAGGCAGTAATATAAGGTAAAAAACTAACTTTGCTGCACTATCAAATTGTTTATCGTAGCTCATTTTTCACAACTCCTTTGCTTAAAAAGTAAACTTGAATTATAATTAAACGTAACATTAAAGCAATGCAAATGTTAACAATGTATTTCACTCTTGGTAAAAGGATTATTATGTTTACAAAGCTCAATCAAATTGCAATTTTGTTTGTTCTCTCCACGTTTAAACTCGCATGGTTAATTATCAGCCTGCCTTTTAAGCTTTTCGCGGCAAAAAAGGAGAAGAAAACGACTCTGGGAGATTCAGATATCGAAAAAATAAAAAAGCAAACAAAGGATACATACAAGTTGTAAGGACTTAAGCTGAAAACTAATTAGCGCCAGGGAGAAACCAATACTGAAACTAATAACACCCACCGCTAATAACAATGGGTGTCAGCGCTGTTTGCTCTAGTGTTGTTTGTTCACTTTCAGTGCACTCAGCCCTGCTAGGAGAGTCTCGTTATCAGGGTTGAAGTGTAAACCTAGCTGATAAAACGTTATCGCTTCTTGTTTTCGCCCTTCGTCTCGGGCATGAGTAGCAAGCCTTTCAAACGTCGCTGCTCGCGTTAATAGCGCGCTCGGGTATGCTGCAGCAAGTCGCTGACACCCACCACTAATTTGCCCCCTCTAAATATACCGCCTAAGCTTTAATCCTGCACTCAATGGATTGAGAAAAACAAACTATGGCAACTGCCCGTAAAAAACAAATCAGTTTAACCGATACCAAATATTATCACTGTATTTCCCGTTGCGTCAGGCGTGCTTTTCTGTGTGGTGAAGATAAATTCACCGGAAAATCATACGAGCACCGCCGGGATTGGGTTGAAGAAACGCTATTGATGTTGGCTTCCATATTTTGCATTGATGTTTGTGCTTATGCCGTGATGAGTAATCATACTCACATTGTTTTATATGTTGATGACAACAAGGCGAAACGTCTGTCCGATGAAGCGATAGTGATACGATGGCACAAGTTATTTAAAGGTAATTGGATAAGCCAAAAATTTACTGAAGGTGAGCCACTCAATGAGTCGGAGCAGTTGATATTAGATGAGCTGGTTGATAAGTACAGGGAAAGGCTGGCCGATATTAGCTGGTTTATGCGAGTACTTAACGAAGACATCGCCCGCCGAGCAAATAAAGAAGATAATTGCACAGGTCGGTTTTGGGAAGGACGGTTTAAATCCCAAGCATTACTGGATGAAGCAGCGCTGGCTGCTTGTCTCGCATACGTAGACCTAAACCCAATTAGATCCAACACCGCCGCAACGCCTGAAACCTCAGACTACGCCAGCATCAAAAAACGCATCGACCACGCTAAGCTGGGAAAGCAACCAAAAAACCTACTACGCTTTGTGGGCAGCCCACGAAAACATATGCCAAAAGGCCTGCCTTTTGAACTCAAATCCTATATTGAATTGGTTGAACTCACAGGCCGTTGTATTCGAGACGACAAGCGAGGCTATATCTTTGAATCTCAGCCCATACTCACTCGACTCAATATAGAACCTGAGAACTGGATAAAACTCACTACGCAGTTTTCTCAGGTATTTCACGGTGCAGTTGGTCGAGAGCGAACAGTAACCACCTACTGTGAAACACTGCAAAAGCGACGGCGGACAAACCTMACAAACTGCGAGCGCTTGTTGGCTTAGCAAAAYTCACATTCTCAAYKCTAGAATTTTCTTACTGCTGTATTTGCAGCGCGTTGCCGTGCGCGATAACCCAGTTTTAGTGTAGAGATACGCTTGGGCGCTAAAAATTGGCCTACCGAAAAACGTTTTTGTACCCAGTGATTGAGGTGTTTACATACTTTTTTACTTCACTACCTCAGTTTGGATGCTAATTGTGATTAATTGTGATGGGTGTCACTTATTTTTCCGCTCTTATTTTTCCGCTTATTTTTCTCCCTTAAAAGACCATCATGCGAGTCATTGGTTTAGTTACGACAATTTCGAAGAACACCATGAAATGATAGTACGCTTAAGAGCCGAAGGGGTGATAACCGATAGTGGTATAATCGAAGCACTAGAAGAAAACGGCTACCACCGATATGTGGCTGAGCTAAATGCTCATGAGAAATAATCAATACACCAGCCTAAGTTTCGTTTAATCGAAGCGAATAAAAATAGTAGACGTACAACTTCGAAAAAACTAAAAAATCATCGACATTAGCAAATAGCTCAGCTAACTTATTCATGACTGTTCCTTTATAAGCTACTCTTTTTTTGGTCGAAATATCTGACCTTGGAACAGTGTTATAGCTCCTAGTTTTTAAATTTTTATCCCGCTCTGGGGTTTAAGAGCTAATGAGTTGCTTAGAAAGATCTCGTCGTACCACAAACCTTTTAAGGAAAAATAATGAAAAGTGCACTTATCGCATTACTCTTACTGTCTTCATTTTACGCTAACGCAGGTAGCGCCCTTATCCCTGAATGGAGACAGCATAATTATGTACATACTTGTATTAACATCAGTAATATATCATCTAGCGATGTCGGTGTAACGGTGAAGCTATATAAGCAAGATGGTAGTTTGTATACAGGTAGCATTACTGGTGAGGGAGCTGTAAATACAGAGTTTACTTTATCGGCTCAAAATACTATCCAAATGTGTGTTCCAGCTTCAGCTTCTAACTTTATGGGCTTTGGCTCCATTACGGGAAGAGCTATAGATTCTTCAGTAACCGATGGTTTTCTTGTTGCTAGAGCGGTGATTTCTGATGTAGTTTCAAAAAATAAATGGCAATCAGTAACCATAAATGGTGGTAAAGCATTTTAGTCTAGACCTTACAAAGCGACTCAGAGTCGAGCAAAAACTTGCTAGTTTGATCGAGACTCTGAATACACTGAACTGGTCAGTCACTGGTCATTCTGACAATATGTAGACCTTTAATACTTAGGGATAAAAATGTAGCTCCATATTTTATTCCTAAGTCACAAAGGTGTCGCCCAGCAATATGGGCGAAGCCAAACAGAAACTTTATTTTAGAAGCTCTTTTGATACAAATAATGAGCAAATTTGTACAATTCTAAGTCGAAACTACCATAACCGTGGTGAACAGATGTCAGGGTTGTTTGTTCTCTCACAAGAGAAGCACTCCAAAAAGCTGTAGCACCTCATAATATAACCGCAATCAACGCGGCTAAAACAAGAGCTGAGAACGTAGACAATACTGTAGCAAATGTACGCCGATTTACGATAGCCACTCAGTACATCTCCCCCTGAGTAACGAGTTTGCTGAGTACAGCGTGCAGTTGCGAAAGCAGAGGCATGACTTGCTCTGATAGCCTCAGTTCAGTCACTTACTTGTTAGGATTTTCACGGTGTGTCAACAAACTCTAATTTAGTACTGTAACTGTAATGAGCATTTCTAACAGACGCATCTATCAAATCTAACTCTCGTTTTATTTTGGGATCTGATTCTTGTCCTTTAACAATCGTGTGGGTAAATATGACGACCCTAAATAGATTTTCTGGTAATGCCAATGCTACCAACCATCTGTATAACGAAAGCTTTTCACCCTCTTCTTCACCTAGTAATGTTGCCCTCTTTAGATATACACCCTTTGCTAGTGTTTCAACAGTGCCAGGAAGTAGAGTATCTTTTATTTTTGTATTTCTTTCGTCCTCAGAATTGCTGGCAAATTCAAATACGCTAATCCTCAAAGTTCCAGTATCAGGTAAGTCTTCATAAAATGTACCCTGGACGCCTAGTTCGTCCTCAACTTTCCAGTTCGCGGGGATTTGAAATGAAACGGCATCTCGATAGTTGACTGTTTTCATATCTTGCATTTTTAACCCGTTAGCTAATGAAATGAGAGGTACAAATAGAAGAGATAAAATACTCATACGTAGCGTTTTAATCATAAAGAAAATCCTAGCGCCTCACTGTTAGCCGCATAAATGCTTGACTAAAATTTGCGAGCAACGAGCACAGCCAAGCTTTTTGTGTCCGCCCTTTTTAATTTAATTTGTTATATGCCTGTTGTATCTATTTTATGACCATAAATAACAAGGTGATTAATAATTTCTCGAGACTTGGGGTTACCAATTAACTCATTGGTTAACTCACTACCTCCCCGCTCTTCTGTCATTAGATGATCATGTGCATTTCCAGTTTTTTCGGCTTGCGCTGCAATAACCTCTAACCGAGATGCTAACCAGCGACACTTTTCTGGTGAAGCATGTATAAAAACTTGTTCTGCTTTTTCTAAAGCTAGCATCAGAACCCTTTTGGCATATAACTCTGCAAATAAATGGCAAAAATTAGCTAGCTAAAATTTGTGAGGTACGAACAAAGCCAACTATTTTTGTCAGCACTTTTAATTTGCTTTGTTAGTTACACTATTGCATGCAGATAACTTCGTCTGATTGATAAGAGCCATTAGCTTGTTTAAAGTGTATTTCGAACTCATTTCCACAAACATTGTTACCAATAAACCGTTTACAGTAAAACAGGTCTCCGTCTTGATTTTTATACCAAGAATCGATATCAGTTTTATATTTAGAGTTTAAAGTTTCAGGGGTGCTGTTTATTTCCTCCAAATGATTCAAATCGAAAGTACATCCATTTACCGGTTTAGCCGAACAACCTGATAGAAGCATCAATATTATAATCACACGCCACATTCTAAATGTGCACCAACGCTTGCCGTAAACGGCGCAAAATGACAGGCTAAGATTAGCGAGGAATGAGCGCAGCCAAGCTTTAGACTTCCATTCATTAATGCGCTTGTTATATGGTTATTTGCTGTCTAGCCAACATTTAGAAAATACTATGTCATTAGAGTTGGAAACAATAAGCTTGTGCACATAATCCAAACCATGAAGAGGTGCTGGATCTCTACCAATCATATACGCAGTATTAGATGAGGCAATTAGTTTTTCATTAATACTTACTGATGCTTCATTGTTTAACAATAAGCCTTCGAATAACCCTTGATAACCCGCCATCACATGAATTGCTTTATTTAACTCTTGCCCTTTCAATCCTTCTGTCACGATCAAAAGGTTTGAATGATCCACAAGTTTGTTTTTCGGTAAGCCAGCCAAGCTATTAATTATGTATTCTTTGGCGTTTTTCAAATAAGGTTTATTAGTTGCCATATTACCTTCAACAAAATTTATCGCCTTTGAAACAGAGACAATAACTTTTGAGTTGTTAGTTTTATAGAAAATTGCAGGTAGCTCATAAGATACGGGATGGCTTAAATCAGACTTCCATTTAACAGGGTACTGATTTGACTCGCAAGGGTCAGAGTCGGCATAAGCCAAGCGAGAAGCTAAAAATACCATCAAAATTAAAAATTTACACATACTTTCCTTAGTCATATAACAATTTAATATCGACCAATAATAGGTCGCTTTCCTGAATAGGAGAAGTTCATAGCAACTAGACACAAAATCAGTACTGAAAAATAATTTTTTAATGTCCGTTGTTCGCTTTTTTGAGGCATTCACATAAGCATGTTTTGGGGCATTTTCGATTTAAGAATGGCAGCGTATCGACTATGATCGCTGCCATTCTAGTATGATACTCTAATACTTAGAATCTTTATTGTTCACCCACAAAAAAGGCACTTGCGCGCCTTTTCTTATTCTACCGTTACACTCTTGGCGAGATTTCTCGGTTGGTCAACATCGGTGCCTTTGATCACGGCTACATAGTACGAAAGTAGCTGTAATGGGATGGTGTAAACCACTGGAGCGATGATATTTTCTACGTGATTGACGTTCATTACTCGCATGGTGTCGTCTGAGGCAAAGTTTGAGTCTTTGTCTGCAAATACATAGATGATGCCGCCGCGTGCGCGTACTTCTTCAACGTTTGATTTGAGCTTTTCAAGCAGCTCGTTGTTTGGTGCAACGACGATGATTGGCATATCTGCGTCGATAAGCGCGAGCGGCCCGTGTTTTAACTCGCCTGCTGCATAGGCTTCTGCGTGGATGTAGGAGATCTCTTTAAGCTTAAGCGCACCTTCCATTGCGATTGGGTATTGTGAACCACGGCCAAGGAACAATGAGTGATGTTTGTCGGCAAATTCTTCTGCAAGAAGTTCAATACCATCGGCCATCGTTAGGGTTTCTTCAAGCTTGGTTGGCAGGGTTTTGATGGCGTTGACGATTGCGCTTTGATCACGGCCTTTTTCCTGCGCGATTGACGCAGTTAGCATCAATAAGCCAACTAGTTGAGTCGTAAATGCTTTAGTTGATGCCACCCCAATTTCAGCGCCTGCTTTGGTCATAAAGGCAAGATCTGACTCACGTACTAGCGATGAGCCTGGTACGTTACAGATGGTCATTGACGCCATATAGCCTTGCTCTTTGGCAAGACGCAGTGCCGCAAGCGTGTCTGCAGTTTCACCCGATTGTGAAATGGTTACCAACAGGCTGTTTTCGTGAACGAATGAGTCGCGGTAGCGAAACTCTGAGGCAATTTCAACGTTACAGCTTACGCCTGCAAATTGCTCTAGCCAGTAGCGCGCCACCATGCCTGAGTGGTAAGACGTACCACATGCGATGATCTGTACGTGCTTTACATCTTTAAAAATTTCATTAGCTTTGTCGCCAAATGCGTCGATACTAACGCGATCGTTATCTAAGCGGCCTTCAAGTGTATTACGTACGGCCATTGGCTGCTCGTAGATTTCTTTTAGCATGTAGTGGCGATATTCACCTTTGCCCGACGCATCTTGCGTGATGTTAGACTCAACCACTTCGCGCTCTACAGGGTTGCCGTTTATGTCGAAGATTTCTACCGTTTCGCGAGTAATGCGTGCTACATCGCCTTCTTCTAGGAAGATAAAGCTGCGGGTTACTGGTAATAGCGCGAGCTGATCAGAGGCGATAAAGTTTTCGCCAAGACCGAGGCCGATCACCAGTGGGCTGCCTGAGCGTGCCACGATGATTTCATCTTGATTGGCTTTATCAAATAATACCGTACCGTATGCACCTTCAAGCTGTTTTACCGCGGCTTGCACAGCAGCAAGTAATGTAGTGTGCTGTTGTCTAAGCTGATGGATGAGGTGCACCATTACTTCGGTGTCAGTGTCAGACAAAAACTCATAGCCATCTTCTTTGAGTGCACTACGTAAGCCTTCGTGATTTTCAATAATGCCGTTGTGCACCAATGCGATTTCGCTGTTAGAGATATGCGGATGCGCGTTAGCCTCAGTTACGCCACCGTGAGTTGCCCAGCGCGTGTGCGCGATACCGGTAGTACCTTTTACTTCAGCGTTTTCAAGGGCTGACTCTAGGTTTACTACTTTACCTACCGCTTTTACACTATTTAGCGCGCCACCTTCGCAAAGTGCAACACCCGCAGAGTCATAACCACGATATTCAAGGCGCTTTAGGCCTTCGATAAGAATTTTGTTTACTGGACGCTCAGCAACGGCGCCTACGATTCCACACATAATCTCTCCATTTTATTTGCACGTTGTGTGTAATTCAGCACAGATAAGCTGTATGCCACGTGCTTTGATCGCTTGGCGAAGGTCATCTGCCAAGTTGTTGTCGGTGATCAAAGTGGTGATCTGTGCCCAAGGTATTTCTAAATTCGGAATTTTACGGCCTATCTTGTCAGACTCGACCATCACAATGACTTCACGGGCAGATTTGGCCATTACCCGGCTAAGCCCGATTAACTCGTTAAAGGTCGTAGTGCCACGCTCTACATCAATGCCATCGGCACCAATAAAAAGCTGATCAAAGTCATAGGATTGTAGTACTTGTTCAGCAACTTGCCCCTGAAATGATTCAGAATGTGGATCCCATGTCCCGCCGGTCATCAATAAAGTTGGCTCATTTTCAAGCGATAACAAGCGGTTGGCAATATTCATCGCATTCGTCATGACAACTAAACCACGCTTTTGCGCAAGCTCTGGGATCACGGTTTCAGTGGTTCTGCCACTATCAATAATAATGCGATTGTGATCTTTAATAAGCGCTGCGGCGGCTTTAGCGATGGCTGTTTTACGTGCTGAATCTTGCGCGTCTTTACCCGACGCCGTGATCTCTTTAGGGAGAGCAATAGCACCGCCGTAACGGCGCAATAATAAGCCACTTTTTTCTAGTGCCGTTAAATCCTTACGAATCGTAACTTCTGATGTTTCAAACTCAGCCGCGAGTGATTCTACGCTGACTTCACCATACTCATTTACCCATGCAAGGATGGTATGTCTGCGCTGTTGAGTGTTTCGTTTTGTCATCAATTAAGTTTCGTTTCGAAATTTATGCGGATTATAGTCGAAACTTTCTAGGGTAAACAAGTTAATTTTTGCACTGCACAAATTTTAACTAGATAAAACAAAAAAAACCGTGTATTTTTCTGCTCTTGGATTGTATAAAGGGACATTTAAATGAACAAACGATTAATATTATTAGCTTTATTCCTTGGCGCAACATTAACAGCATGTGGCGGCTCAGGGGGTTCAAGCGCTACCGCTAACAACAATAACAGCAGTAATAGCAATAATAATACTGGTACGGATAACTCAACCGACAACAATAACTCCAACACAGATAACACCCAGCTTGAGGCAAAGATAAGCCCAATTCAGTCGGTTTATACTGGCGCTACGGTTAAGCTAATAGGAACCAGCAGCGTGGTTTCTGCTAACGCCACGGTGGCATGGTCAATCACAGCAAAACCGCAAAACAGTACGGCACAAATAGCTGATAAAAGCAGTCTATTGAACGAGTTTGTTGCCGATGTAGCAGGTAATTATGAGGTTCAACTGACCATAAAGTCTGACTCACAAGAGTCAACGGCTAAAGCGTCAGTCAAGGTGACTGATAAACCTGTTGAACCCACTAATCGCGCCCCAACAGCGGTAATTACTCCTTTTAAAGAACGCGCGGTAAAAAGTGAGCAAGTCACACTAAGCGCGAAAGACAGCTCAGATCCCGATGGCGACCGCCTTTCTTATAAATGGCAAGTGAGCAGCGCTAACAGTGCGCTAGACTTTCACCTTATCAACCCAGAAGGGGAATATGCCGTTTTTGCAGGAAGAGACTATGGCGTATTCACGATTAGCTTAACAGTGCATGACGGCAAAGCCTACTCAGAAACCGTCACCAAACAGATAGAAGTGTATGACGACAGGCCAGAGCTTAAAGCTGTTATTTCCGCCCCAACAGAGGTCATATTAGGGTCGGTAAACTTTGTTGAGCTTAAAAGCGAGGGTAGTCAATATCCGAGCGCGGTAACACCGCTTTGGAGTTTTGACAGCAAACCAAGCGGTAGCCAAGCTAAAATGGCAACACCAAGTGGTTTTGTTACCTCTGCTCAACTAGATAAACCGGGGCAATATCAGATCCGTTTCAGTCTTAAAGACGAGCATGGCCGTGTGAGTGAAGCTACCCACACATTAACAGCAAAATATGGCGAAGCACGCATACCGCTGGTATTCGTTGATGCGCCAGAGTCAACCAAAATCAACGAGGCTATTGAGCTCAGCGCTAAACGTAGCACAGACGCAAGTGGCAGACCGCTTACTTACGCTTGGACATTTGAGCCAAGAGAGCCGGGGTTAACCTATTCTGTTAGCAATGAAAATACCGACACGGTAACCTTTACACCTCATGGAGAAGGTTACTACCGTTATGCTGTGACGGTAAGTAACGGCGAGCTAAGTGACACCGCCACAGGTATGGTGAAAGCAACTCCGGAAAATTATGAACCTACGGTATCAATTAGCCCAAGAATTTCGGTCGCACTAGAAGGGCAAACGAAAGTATTTGAGATCTCAGCTGAAGATAAAGACGGTGATCCACTCACTTACCAATGGTCATTTTCAGCCAAGCCAGAAAGCAGCACTGCGGTAATTAACGGCAGTGACAATCGCGCGTCAATTACCTTTAATGAAGTGGGTAATTATGTACTGAACTGCACTGTTTCTGATGGTAAGGTCGATGTTGAGATTTCTGCATTTATCCAAGTTCGTGCAGTTCAAAATGGTGCACCAACCATTGCCGCACTGGACGCTCAAGGGATGCTGAAAGTAGGCACTGAGGTGCAGCTCACCTCAGCAGTCATTGACGCCGACAGTCACACACAACACTTGACTTATTTTTGGACGGTCACCGAGCCGTCAGGGAAAGTGATTGAAGGCACTGCTGTACACGATGAAACACTGCGTTTCACTCCAGCGGTATCTGGCGACCACCAAGTAAAACTCAGCGTTGTAGATGAAAAATCTGCCGCAGTTGCAACTAAAGTCGTCACGCTGTCGGTTGAGTAAAACTGCCAAACTACCATTTTTAGGCTTACGTGTTCAACCATGAGCACTTAAGCCTTTTCATTACCCTAAACACTCAAATAAGCAGCAAGACAATTCGTTGTTTTTAAGCAAAGGTCGATTACATCGGAGCCGCACTTGGAGTTAAGTGGCGCAGCTCCATATTGCTAATATGTGTTCCAGCAGAGTCTTCAGGGCCAATTTCATCATACGCTGACTCCACCCTGAGATATGCCTGTGTTGCACCTAACTCCGCCAGCTTTGTTTCTGCTTCTCGAAGCGAATTAAATGGCGTAAGTTTGCCCTCAGCGTACATTAAAATGTGCAAGTTACCATCGGCATCCTGACCACCAGCTAAGTAGTGATTTGAATCGGCATAGCTTAGTACAATGGCATGTAATTCGTTGTTGGCAATTTTTTCTTTCAGTGTCGCAGCTAGCATAGTGCTCTCCTCGTTTAACTGGCTATTAATTAAACGGCTCACTGACAAATTTGGTTCACCTTTGGCGTTTTTCCTTCATAACATGGGATGCTGTAATAGGTTTGGAACAGCGTGAATTGGCGCTTTGATGCGCCAATTCATTTTTGCCTACTTGTTATTCATATCGTAGGATTGAGGCAGGTCGCGTCCTGGTCGTTTTTACGATAAGTATCGCAACCGTCAGCCAAGTAACCAAGGCCACCGAGATTGCAGCAACGCCGTATACCCACAGCGCTTGCTCAATGCGATCGTTAAAGTTTGCTAACCAGTCTCCTACCAGCCAGTATGCCAATGGAAAAGCAATCAAGATGCCAATCACAACCAATAACAAAAACTCCTTCGCCAACAAGTTCGCAATACTAATTCGTGATGCGCCTAGCACTTTGCGTACTGCGACTTCTTTTTGTCGCTTTAGCATAGTAAATGAAGTTAGCCCAACAACACCGAGCATTGCCAACCCCAGAACCAATAAACTAAATACCTGAATAATATGAATGAAACGGCTATCTTCATTAAAATTTGCACTAAAGTTAGCGCCAATATCTTCAATTTCAGGCTCATAGATGCCCAGCCTTGATGCTAACAACTGTGTAAGTTGCTGAGTAACATACTGTTGCTGCGACTTTTCTACTTCGACCACAATGGCAGCAGTGGGTACTAAACTGTAGCCAGGCAAAAACATAGCCATGGTTTTGTTTCGCTTTGCATTTCCTATTTGCAGCTCTTTCACCACCCCGACAACTGTCATGGTCATCGTGCCACGCTGCATAGACTGCCCAATCATCTGATCGGGCGTGTCAAACCCCGCTAGTTTTGTCACAGACTCGGTGACAATAACACTAACAGACGCCTCTCCGTCTTTGCGCACATACCAATCTGAGGCAAATTGAGAGGTAAAATCTCTGCCTGCTACCAAGGTCAAACCCAGTTGCGATACCGCATTAAACCCCACTCCAATGCCCGCGATTGACTCAGGAGATACTTCGCCGTTTGGTAGGGTGGGTTTAAAACTATATTGGATGTCATGGGTTAAGTCCGTATCTAGGGGACCAACTTGTTTAACCCCTGCTATCTTTTCAATTGCATCTAGCAAAGGTGAATGAGGGCCTGACAACACTTCGTTTTTAGGTAGCGCCCTGATATATAGGCGGTTTTCAGCATCATATCCTGGTGACAAGGTCTGCAAAAAGCTTAATTGTTGTGGCAACGTGATGGCACCAACAATCAGGGCTGTTGCAATGACAAACTGTGACACCAGTAAAACCTTACGCAGCCACACAGCTCCTCCCGATGCAGACGTGTCACCTTGCAACATTACTTTAGGGCTCAAGCGAGAAAGATACAAAGCAGGATAAATCCCAGCCAATAAGCTCACGCTCAGAGAGAGCAGCATTAATAAACCACCTTGCCAGCTAAAAAAAGCAAATTGCAGCGTTCTATCCACAAGGTAGTTGAACCAAGGTAAGCTCAACTCAATAACCGCAGCACCTATAATACAAGTGACAATCGCAATTAGCAGATACTCACAAAGAAACTGCCAAAAGAGTTGGCCGCTAGAAGCGCCCAGAGACTTTCTGATCCCCACTTCTTTAATGCGGCTACCACTTTGCGCAATACTGAGATTGATAAAATTGATAGCTGCTACACATAAAAGCGCGATACTCAGTATGATACTGGCAATAATCGCTTGTGGATTGCCGCCAGATCGCATCTCCGATAGGGCATCATGATATAAATGTAGATCAGCAAGTGGGGCTAAATTAACAGAAAGTATGCCCCTTTCCCCCTCCATCACAAACAATTCAGTGATCTCGTCTGCAAGAGTGGCAATATCCACCATCGTATTTAGACGCAAGTACACATAGTGCATGTGTATATACAAGTTTTCACTCGTTTTTTTGGAATGGATCAGGCTATCAAAAGCAAAATGGGTGTTTAGGGGAAGATCTTCAAACACCGCAGCCACTGTATATACACCATATTGATAATGTAAGCGCTGTCCAACAACGTCAACACGGCCAAATAAGCGCAGCGCTTCTGAGCGGCTCAGTACCAGCTGTTCTGGCGTACTCAAGGCAAGCTCGATATTACCATCAAGCACTTTGAGATCGATAAAATCTAAAATATTACTTGAAGCAACATAGAGATTATTAAGCTGAAACTGATTTTCGCCAGCGCTTACGTACCCCAATGCAGGATCATGATTTTTTGCTTTAAATAACGCAAATATATCTTCAACCTGTGTGAGATCTTTGGCTTCTAGCAAGCGCGGATAGTTAATTGTTGGCACAGTACCGAGCCCCAACGACGAAAAGTCGGCCTCGGCACGAACCACCCGCTCGGCATTAGGCTGAAATGTATCAAAAGAAAGCTCATGCAAAGTGTAAAGTAAAATGAGGAGTGCAGCAGACACCCCTACAGAAAACCCTAATACATTGAGTATAAAGTGTAACTTTTGCTTTTTTGCAACCCGCAACGCAGTGTGTAAATTGGCAATAATCATTTTTCTTCCTTAGCCCTTAAGCACCTTTTACTCATAACGTAAAATTAATGACGGACGCATACTTGCGGCTTTAAATGCAAGCGTCGCAACCGTTAGCCAGGTGATCCCCGCGACCGCGAATGCCGCAATGCCATACACCCAAAAGTCTTGAGTAATACGGTCATTAAAGTTTGCAAGCCAATCTCCTACTAACCAATATGTAACCGGATAGGCAATAGCGACACTCACCGCAACTAGCATTAAAAACTCTTTTGCTAGAATATTAACGATACTGACTCTTGATGCTCCCAGCACTTTACGAACCGCAACTTCTTTTTGCCGACGTACCGTTGCAAAAGAAGCCAAACCAAATGTGCCCAAACACGTTAAAAACACAGCCAAAGTGGTAAAAATCAGCACCACTTGTGAGACTCGTTCATCTGCTTTTAGTACTGCTTTGTAGTTATCTTCCAACAGATTGATTTTTGGTTCGTAAAGATCAGCAACGTCTGCTAACGCCGCCGTGACCTGGGTGGTAATTTCAGGCAAACGGTGCGGGTTTATCGTTAAAATCAGCTCTGAAACTGATGATAAATAGCTAAATCCACATAAAAACATGATATTACTGCTGGCATCTTTGGTATTACCAACTTTGACATCCTCAACCACACCAACAACCAACATATCCACACTGCGACCCGTATCTTTGATGGTTTTGCCTATGATATCGGCGACATTGTGATAACCCGCCTGCTTGGCCACTTGTTCACTGATAATTGTACTGACTTTCGTGACGCCATTTTCTCGATACGCCCAATCACTGCTATATTCAGGGCTAAAGTCGCGTCCTGCCAATAATGTTAACCCCAACCCTTTAACAATATTGAACCCTGAGCCAATCACAGGGGTTAAACTTTGGGACGCTTCTCCATTAGGCCACGTTGGCTGTAGCGTGTTATTAATTGATACGGTCAGACGGGTATCCAGTATCGTTGCTAATTCGACCCCTTCGATGGCAGTAATGCGATTTACCAATGAGCTTGGTTGCTTGGTGAATACGTCCTCGACAGGCAGTTCCGAAATAACTAAACGCTGCTTTGTTTGATAGCCCAAAGGTAAGCTTTGTAAATGCGCAAGCTGCTGCAATAACGTTGCTGATGCGATGATCAAACCGATAGATAGAGAGGCTTGCAGAGTAAGTAAGCTCTTACGTACAAAAATAGCAGTATTACCACGCTGAAGATCGCCACTCAGTACTCGCTTGGCACTAAATGACGACATAAAAAATGCAGGGTATAGACCAGCTAAAATCCCAACACTCATCGCTACCACAAAAATCGCACCACCAAAAGGTGAAACATAATCAATAAACAAAGCACGGTCGACCAAGCCATTAAAACTCGGTAATAATAGCTCTACCAACACACAGGCCAGTATGGTTGAGAAGAGTGCAACAAGTACCGACTCAGATAAAAACTGGATCACTAACTGCGTTTTACTCGCACCCAACGCCTTGCGTACCCCTACTTCTTTAGCTCGTTTTGCGGATTGGGCTACGGTCATATTGATAAAGTTAAAGCTTGCAATCAAAATCAACAGCACACTTAACCCCACACAAATCATGACCACCTGCTTCGCACCACCGGCTTTCATTTCAAACGGTGACTTAGCCGTTAAGTGCAGTGCAAGTAGCGGATGTAGGTTAATCGAGATTTTGCCCGCCATCTCTTCATAGTAGTAGCGCTCTGAGAGGGTCTTTTCCAATGCAGCAACATCGGTATTGGGTGCAAGACGCACATACACATAGCTACTATTCATACCAAGCTTAGTGGGGTCATGCTTTACGTGAACAAGGTTTTTAAATGCAAAGTGGGTGTTATCAGGGAGATCTGCAAATACAGCTCGTACCGTGTATTGACCACTTTGATGTTGTAAGGTGTTACCAATGATACCAACACTACCAAATATTCTTAGCGCTTCAGATTCGCTCAACGCAATGCTGTTTGGCGTACTCAAAGCATTTTTCAAGTCTCCTGATAATGTGCTTATATCAATAAAGCTTTCAATATTTGGCGTCGCACCGTAAAGCGCATTTAACTTGTACCCCTGCTCTCCCACTCGAACATCCACCATCGCCTCACGGGTAAGCTCTACCATGGTCAAACCAAACACGTCCTCAACTTGGCTATACTCAAGCGCTAGTTTTGCATTGGAATAATTAAAAATAGGCACAACAGCCAACCCCAATTCAGAAAAGTCTTGGCTGATCCGATAGACACGATCCGCATTTGGCTGCTGGCCATCATAAGAAAGCTCATTTTTTGCAAACAAAGCCACTAAAATAGCCGCTGCTAATCCTACGCTCAAACCTAAAACGTTCAACACAAAGTGCTGTTTTTGCTGCTTAAAAGCACGCAGCGCTGTAACAAGATAGTTCGCTATCATTATGCTACCTCACTTTTCGGGGGCTGCCCTTGTGCATTCGCTTTGTCTAGCATGACTTGGCCATCAAGTAAGCGCACAAGCCGGTCGGCATAACCGCCTTCTTTTTCAGAGTGTGTCACCATGATCACCGTGGTGCCTTCGCGATTTAACTCGCGCAACATCGCCATGACTTCTTCACCATTTTTTGAGTCTAAGTTACCTGTCGGTTCATCCGCTAAGATAAGCTTTGGATTGATCACCAGCGCTCTTGCAACGGCCACTCGCTGCTGCTGACCACCAGACAGTTGTTGTGGTAAATGGTCGGCACGATGATCAATCGCAACGCGTTTCAAGATTTGTTCTACACGCTGCTTACGTTCCTTTTTCGAGATGTTTTGGTATTGCAGCGGCAGCTCTACATTTTCAAATACCGTCAGCTCATCAATTAAGTTAAAGCTTTGAAAAACAAACCCTATGGATGCTTTGCGCAGTTGTGAAAGCTGCTTTTCGCTATAACCGGCAATATCAGTAYCAGCAAATTCAAACTGACCCGACGTCGGAGAATCCAACATACCAAGGATAGATAGCAATGTTGATTTACCGCAGCCAGATGGGCCCATGATAGCGACAAACTCACCTTCATTAACCACTAAATTAATATTGTTCAGCGCAGTTGTTTCAATGTCTTGAGTACGAAATACACGGTTTAGATTAGTTAGTTTTATCATTGTTATATCCTTAGAAATGTAGTTGTTGCGCTTTGTCGAAGTTGCTATAGCTTGAGGTGATCACTTGCTCACCAGGTGTGAGACCATCTAACACTTCGTAATAATCTTGATTCTTTTTGCCTAGGCGAATGTCACGGCGCTGTGCAGTTTTGCCATCATGAGACAAGACATACACCCAATTACCGCCCGAGCTGGTAAAAAATGCACCGCGCTTCAGCAGTACCGCATTTTCTTTATTGCCGCCGAGCATAAGTTCAATGTCTATACTTTGCCCGCGTTTAATATCACTTTGGCCACTCGGTAAAGCGACCTCGATTTGAAACTGTGACTGCGACACTCGGCTATCAATTTTGCTGACCTTGGCGTGAACCGAGCCACTGTCCAACATCACATTGACTGCCATCTCAGGCTGTACTTGATTTAAGTAAAACTCATCGAGGCGGACAACCAGCTTGTATTCATTTGGAATATCAATTTGACCTAAACGCGCCCCTTTGCCTTTGGACTCACCAATTTCAACGTCTAGCTCACTCAGGTATCCGGAAACAGGGGCTTTAATCAGCAGATTCTCAAGATTTTTRCGCGCAAACTGTAGGTTTTTTTGCAGCATGTCAGCACTGTCTTCTAATTGCTCCACTTGTACCTGACGAATTGAGTTTTCTTGTGCTTGACGCTCTAATGTTAACTCTTTGCGCGCTTTGTAGTAGGTGAGATCATCTTCAATTTCAGAGAGCCTATCGGTTGCCAACACGCCCTTTTCAACAAGCGGCTTTGACTGTTTATAACGACGTTCTAAATGGCTAATTTGTAAGTCAATTTCCAGCAAGTCACGGCGTAAATTAAGGCGACTGGTTTCCATCGTCATTTGGGTGTTTCTTAGGAAGTTAAGCTGTTCAGTTACCTGCGCTTCTCGGCTCATGACATCTAGCTGCAAGCTGGTATTGCTCAGTCTTACTAACGGCTGACCGGCTTCCACATATTCGCCCTGCTCGACTAAACGTTCTTCAACTTGACCACCTGCAATGGTATCGAGATAAATCGTTGTCTTTGGTACAACTTGACCACGCAAACTGAGGGCATCAATAAATGCACCTTTGTTGACAGTAGCGACCGTGACGCTACTGAGCGATAAGTTTTGACTACGACCGGAAGAAGCGGTGTTGGTAAAGGCAAATGCAGCCGCAGCAACGCCTAATAGCACGCCCCCTGCAATCACTTTTTTTAGATGTTTTTGTAATCCTGAACGTTCAATTTTCTTATCCATAATCACACCTCTTGTTCTATGTCGGTTAGCTTATTTCTTGTTATATCTGTAACTGTTATCAAGCTCTGTACCAAAGTGAGAATTAACTTAAATAACAATAACTTAATAGAGAAAAAAGAATATCTCCATACCAAGAGTGTCCGAAAATAGAACACTTTAAATTGTTTAGCCTGTCCATAAATGAACACTTTTCGTGGACGCCACTTGAGCGAATGCGGTACGCTAAAAGAAAAACAAAGCACTCAGGATATGAAGCAGGAAGGCACCGTATTAATCGTTGATGACAACACCGATATTCTCATTGCAGCAAAACTGTTGCTGAAGAAGCACTATCAACAAGTCCTCACAACAGACAATCCGTTTGATATTGAAGCGCAAATCAACGCGCAACAAATAGACGTGATCTTACTTGATATGAACTTTAGTCAAGACGCAATCAGTGGCAAAGAAGGGTTTTACTGGTTACAGAAAATCGTCGCACAAGACCCAAGCATTGTAGTGCTGCTAATGACTGCCTACGGCGATATACAACTTGCCGTTGATGCTATTAAAGCCGGTGCCGCAGATTTTATCGCTAAACCATGGCAAAACGATCAGCTTCTTGGTGCTGTTGCGGCTGCCTTCGCGCACGCCAAAGATAAACAACAAGTAGGTAAATTAACTCGCCAGACCCAAGGGCTGAACCAAGCGCTCAATCAATCTGGAGGTCATCAATTTTCCTTTTTAGGTCAAAGTCCGGCGATGCAAGCGGTGTTTCGAACCATTGAGCGCGCTGCGCAAACTGACGCTAATATTTTGATAACTGGTGAAAGTGGTACTGGTAAAGAGCTTGCCGCACATGCAATTCATCAGGCGAGTATGCGTCATCACAATGCCTTTATTAGTCTTGATATGGGCGCAGTCTCCGAGAGTTTGTTCGAAAGTGAGCTATTTGGGCATAAAAAAGGCGCATTTACCGATGCCAAAAGTGATAAGGTTGGTCGTTTCGAGTTGGCACATCAAGGCAGTTTATTTTTAGATGAGCTAGGTAATCTCCCCCTAGCCCAACAAGCGACATTGTTGGCAGCGTTACAAAATCGACAAGTGACGCCGGTAGGAGGCAGTAAGCCCATTTCTGTAGATATACGGCTTATCTGTGCCACCAATGATAACCTTCAACAAGCCGTTGACGAAGGTCGATTTAGACAAGATTTATTGTATCGGATCAACACCATAGAGATCCGCCTCCCGCCCCTGCGTGAGCGCGCTGAGGATATTCCGCTGTTGGTGGATTATTACTTAGCCCACTTTTGCCAAAAATATAAAAGACAACTTGAAGTAAACCCGATGGATATGCAAAGCCTACAAGCATATCCATGGCCGGGTAACGTAAGAGAGTTGGCACATGCGATAGAGCGTGCGGTGATCTTAAGTGAAAGTGAATACTTGGACATCAGCACAGTTATCAATACCGCAGCGCGCCCGTCGCCCTCAACCGACTCCAAAGGGAGAGACGATACCCAGATAACTGACACCTTCAACCTAGAGGAAATCGAACAGCGCACGGTACGGGCAGCGTTAAAGCACTATCAAGGTAACGTATCAAGTGCAGCAAAAGCACTTGGGTTAACGCGCGGTGCCATGTATCGACGATTAGATAAGTATAACTTGTAGGTTGCACGATATGGTTCGCTTAACCCAGCACCCAACTGTCATTTTCATGCTCACTATTTTTGCGCTATTACTGAGCAGCGGTGCTTCACTTTATTTGTATATACAAGTAGGATTCTCAGCAACATGGCTCCTCATTACCCTAATTGCTGGTGCCTTTGTGCTGTCTTTGTATTATCAATTTAATAAACAAAACAAGCATATGCGCTTTGTACTTAAGTCTCTTGCTAACGGTGATAGCTCCCTAGGTTTGAGTCAACATCATCCCATGCGAACACTCTTGGAAGAAATAAAAGATAGGATCCAAAGCGCGCACTTTATTGCCCAGCAGCAAGCACATTTCTTACAAACGCTATTAGTTCATATTGACTTAGCGGTGCTGGTTTTTGACAACAAAGGGAATGTCATTGAGTCCAACCCAGCAGTACCTCGCTTGCTCGGCAAAACCATTAATCATATTGAGGACTTAGCGCATATTGCACCACTGATCCATGAATGTGATAACCGCTTAAAAACAATCGCGAATTGGCAGTATGGTGAGCAACAAGACAACTTGTCTATACAAATAACATCGGCGCAGATCCAAGGCCAGATCCGTAAAATAGTAACGCTACAATCCATTAAAGACGCACTGCAAAATAAAGAGCAACAAGCATACAAGCGCCTGACTAAAGTGCTCACCCACGAAGTAGCAAACTCTATTACTCCATTAGCCTCCATTGCGCAAACCTGTGAAAGCTTATTGCCTGAATCCTTAAGTTTTGACGACAAAGAAGATAAACAGGATCTTGCGCTCGCGCTTCGTACTCTTGCAAAACGGACAGAGTACCTCGGTGAATTCATCGCCCGCTTTAGAAAAGTCAGCAGCCTACCAAGCCCCGAATTACAACCTTGCCAACTCGCAACTTTGGTGAAAGGGATTTATCAACTACATCAACCCAGCTGTGACGCCGCAGGCCTTAGCATAAAACTAGATGTTCACCATGATCAGTTAGTGATGCTGGACCCAGCACAAATAGAGCAAGTACTTATCAACTTACTTAAAAATGCGATGGAGGCATTGCATCATCAATCAGCCCGAGCACCTCAACAACCCCCATTTATTGTGCTAAAAACTGGCGTCAWTGGCACAGGTCAGCATTACATTGAAATCAGCGACAACGGCCCAGGTATCGCAGAGCATGTCGTAGATATGATTTTCGTACCATTTTTTACCACTAAGCAGCAAGGGTCGGGGATCGGGTTGAGCTTATCGCGACAAATCATGCTCAACCATGGTGGCGAATTAGTATACATACAACGTAAGCAAGGAGCCTGTTTTCGCTGCGTGTTTGGTTAATACGCAGGACTCAGCTTCGCGCTTAAGCGTAATTTGAACAAAATTAAAGAAGGGAAAAGCATAGCAGGCAATACTCAGCCTACCGCGCTTTAAGAACCAGATGGCTAGGCAAGTACTCATAGCGCCTACCGACTGTCATTGATTTGCCAAAACCACAAGGCTAAATGACATTATCAAAGCTGCTACTTATTCAAACTTCAGATTAAATAATCCGTAAGATAAGTGGTAGCAATAACAAACAGCCCAGTCCCCAAATGAACTTATTGCTTGTTAGCGAATTAGCACGATACCCCATCACCACTGCGAAGGAACCCAACTTTGGTACCAGCCAAAACAACAACCCCGAAAATAACAGAGTTCCTATGATCACGACCAAGCTCTCTAACAAACCACCTAGCTGATACCGACTAAGCCAAAGCGCTAAGGCAATGATCACACTTTGATGCCAGAGATAAATAGGAAACACCGCTTTATTGAGTCTCGTAAGCAGTGGATGAGAACGGGTAAGATAACGCGCTGCCAATGCTAATACCAACAAAACAGCACACACGCGCTGTAAAACCAAAATAATGCTACCACACCAAACAATGAAAGGAGTTAGCGAGTCTTGCAACCAGTAAAAGTGATATAAAAGCAGTATAATCATCGCATTAAATGTAAAAATCCATATCAACATTTTACTGTGGCAAGTCAGCCAAGCCCAAAAATGTTGCCGTTTGGCAAGCAGGTAACCGGCAAGCAAAAACACAAACCCTTGAAATTCTCTTTGGCTATCTCCCGCCAGTGCTAACTGAGCCCAAAGTAAACTTGCACCGCCCAGTATGCTCAACGCGTAAGTTGACCAACGTAACGCACTCAAATGCAGAAACATTACGTGAAGCTTTGAAGTCAAAACAATATGCAGCACAGCAAGAAGCACAGTAAAGCACCATAGCGCTCGCAAGTACCAAAGATGGTTAACGTCTACATGAGGCCAAATACCGCGTTGATATTGACTAAACAAAGGGCTGTCTAGCTCAATAAAGTGTTTGTAGAAGTCGACATATCCAAATGTTAATCCAGCATTTTGCTGCATTTCAGCGAAAAGTTGCACAGGTACAACGACCCATATACCGAATAACAGTGGCAGTAATAACAAAGGCGTGCGAAAGAGTACCGTGTTACCAGCCCCTTGTTTATCAAAAATGTATCTAAGCGCAACACCAGAGATAAACCAGATCAGCAACATTCGCCATGGCGAGATCAGTAACATTAAATATTCTAGCCACACCGATGAATAAGCACTCTTGTAGTGAAAACCCCAATTAGGTATGTATAACATGGCGGTGTGATAAAAAATGAGTATCGTAAATGCAATAACACGTAGCCAGTCCAGCTCTACTCGCCTGTTTAAATTCTCCATCTTGCTTTCTTTTTAGAAGTAAACTTATCTCCAGGATGCGCCAAAACGGTATATAAAAAAGCAAACATTTGCTTATATAACAATAACTAGGGATAAGCCGTGGAATAGTGGGATAAAATAAGTGACCGCTTTGCGTCCAGTTGCTAGAGTAAAAGAAAAAATTAAACCATGATGTTTTCACGTACCTTTATTCAGCAATATCATCCGTTGATGGCTATCGTGCTTCTCGCCCTCTTTCTGGCGATTAATAACACCTTAAACGCCATTACTCAGATCATGGATGCCAAACGAGATGCAATGCTCGATTTTGCGCTGTGGGAACCATTTGTGTGGGAATATACCAGTGCAGCTGCCAGTCTAACCTTAATTCCTGCCATATCTTGGTATTTAAACGCGTTTCCTTGGCAGTGGCATAAACCTGTTAACGTCGCTTTTAGCTTTTTTATTGCCTCACTGTTATTTTGTTGTGGCCATGTTGGCATCATGGTGTTATTACGCGAAACGATTTATTTTAGCTTGCAACTAGGTTACAACTTCCACCTTTCTTGGTTTGAACTTATCTATGAATATCAAAAAGATGCTTGGAGTTTTGTGTTCTTTATCGCACTCATAAAAGCTTATCAATTTAGCGTCTCTCATATGCTCGGCGAAGCATCACCGATAAAGCAGCAAAGTGACGACGATGAAGCACTCCAAAAACCAATTCATCATTTGTTGGTACGTAAACTTGGTAAAGAGTTTATCGTTAAAGTTGAAGAGGTTGAGTGGTTACAATCGTCTGGAAATTACGTCAATCTACACGTAAATGGTCGCATTTATCCGCTACGCTCAACGCTTTGTGCATTATGTCAGCGCTTAGACCCTGTAGGCTTTGTTCGCATCCATCGCTCTTTTGCTATTAATGTCTCTCAAGTGGTGAGTATTACGCCGCTCGCCAGCGGTGACAGCGAAATCGCATTGCAAAGTGGGAAAGTCTTAACGCTTTCGCGAACCTATAAAGCCCAATTTAAGCAACAGCTACGTCTTGAATAAGTGAACAATACGCAATCATCACGCTACTAAAGTTGATTGCGTCAATATTATTGCTCAATGCTAAATACTGTAACGCTAAAGTTCATTTTGTATCCATTTCACCGCTCTACACTACACAGCCGCAGCAAGTAAGGTGTCTATTTTTGCATTTGCACCGAACTTATATACAATCTTATGTGGTTCAGGCTCTCTACATGGACTGCATAATAAAAGGATAATAAAAAGGCGCTATGAAAAACCTTATCACTCCACTACTCGTTGGGATTTTACTGCTAAATGGCTGTAGTCAAATACAACATCCTCAGCAGCATGAATCAAGGCCAGATAACGCTGCAAAAGCAAGCGTTGAAAAACCAAAAAATGTTGTGAAAAAGGAAGTAAAGGCCACAGATAACACACCATATGATCCGCTCAAAACGGATGATTTATGGCTTCGAATTAAACACCAGCTCAGCTTTGCTGATTCCAACGACAAACGCGTAACGCAGCGAATTGACTGGTATCTCAAGCACCCAAACTATATGGATACCATCAGCGAACGTGCAGCGCCTTTATTGTATTATTTAGTTGAAGAAGTGGAAAAACGCGGTCTGCCCATAGAGCTTGCCTTGATGCCATTAATCGAGAGCGATTTTAACACCCAAGCCTACTCCCATAAACATGCCTCGGGGTTGTGGCAACTCACCCCCCTGATTGCCAAGCATTACGGTGCCAAGATCAATGCTTGGTATGATGGTCGCCAAGATATTGTCGATTCGACCCGGGTTGCATTGGACTTTTTGCAGTACCTACACAAGCGTTTTGATGGTGATTGGTATCATGCTATTGCCGCTTATAATACCGGTGAAGGCAGAGTGCTCGCAGCCATTGAACGTAATAAAAAAGCAGGTAAACCAACTGACTTTTTTCATTTGAAGCTCCCGCGCCAAACCAGACACTACGTACCCAAATTACTTGCAGCCTCACAGCTGCTAAAGCATGACTTGATGAAGTTTCCTAAGATCCCCAACCGTTCGTTAATCAGCGTTATCAAACTTGAGCAACAGGCGGTTTTATCAGACCTTAAAGGCTGGAAAGAAGTAGAGATACTAAATCCAGGATATGCGCGTTTTCCTGCATTGCTTGCAGGCCCTGACCATATAGTCATCCCAACAGCACGGGTGTCGGAGTGGCAAAACATGCTCGCCAGTTTACCAAAAGTGCCAGCTGATACGTGGCAGCAGTACACCATTCGTCGTGGTGACTCCCTCAGTAGCATCGCACAACGCTACTCAGTCACGGTGGCTGAGTTAAAGGTTTTCAATCAATTAAAAAGCGACCGGATCCGTGCTGGCAAAACGCTGATTTTACCTATCTTAGCTGACAAACAGCTGGACTATCGTGTTAAACGCGGTGATAGTTTATGGCGCATTGCAAAACAATTTAATGTGAGCGTTGCCAAACTCAAGCATTGGAACCAGCTGTCATCCGACACGCTGAATATTGGCGATACTTTACAAGTATTCCTATCACCATAATCCCAGATACGCATAGGATGAACATGTCAGAACATAATAATAATAATGTACCTTCTGAGCACAACAGCGACACGACCACGAGTGCGCTATTAACACCACAGCCTCATAAGAACAGGCAAACGCATGGGCGGTTCAAGCTATCTCGCTCAAAGATGAACACCATTTTAGCGCTTTGCGCGATGTTTATTTCTGCGGCCTCTTTTTATGCCACGTACTTGCAAGCCAAAGCGGCACAAGAGCAGGTTTCAGCTGCTGAAAAACAGCTAAAAACGGAAACTTGGCCTTGGTTGCAATTTAGCTACAGTAATTTTGATTTAGACTCGACACAAGCAACTATTCGAGTCGACATTCGTAACTCAGGCACCGGCCCTGCAGTGATCCATCACATCAAATACGAATTGGACGGTGAAACCTATTATGATGTCACCGAGTTAATGGATGCCTGTTGCAATCTACATGCTTATCAAGCGGCATTAAGTGATGCACAAGATGAAGAGTCTAACATCAACTATCTAAAAAAGTTTGGCTGGTATGTCTCTAGCGAGCCACAAAAAATTCTCCTTGCCGATGGTGATAGTTTTAATATCTTCACGATGCCAAAGAGTAATTTTAATCGTGGATTATGGGATAAAATTGATGAACATAAATCAGTTTTCAAAGCACAGGCCTGTTACTGCTCTATACTTAAAGAATGCTATATCACCAACGAGAAAGCGGTGATCACAGAGGTACCCAGTTGTTCGACCATACCGACAAGTTCTATCAACAAGTAATACGTCACCTACGGCAATTTGAAGGTGAGGTATTTCACCTTTATTTAGACGTAAATGGTAATCCAACCATAGGCGTTGGTTTTCATATGCAAACTATTGAGCAATTTTGTCAGCTGCCGATGCAGGACAGACGTGCAAAGCGTGCTGCAACCTTGCAACAAAAGCATGATGAGTACCGTCGGATTAAAAGCAAGCCCACAGGCTACAAGGCTTCTTGGTATGCACAATATACTGAACTGACACTACCTCCGAGCGCCTCAAAACAGCTACTGATCAAACACATTCAAGGTTTTGAGAGTGCACTGGCACACTTTCTCGAGCAACAAGCTGTTGGCTGTATTCCTTATCACAAGCTCCCAACACCCGCGAAGCATGCACTTCTTGATATGGCTTATAACCTAGGGACAAACAAACTGTTTTTAGCGTTTCCTAAGTTGATTAATGCCATCAGTACACAAGACTGGAAACAGGCAAGCCAAGAGTGTAGCCGCCTCCATATTAGCCCTGCTCGAAATGAAGCAACTAAACGCTTGTTCCTTAACTGTCGTAAATACAACCGCTATCAGCTGGGATGGTTTAGCACCTTGCTTGAAAAGTTTAAACGCTGGTTATATTAACTCTCAGCTGAGAAAGAACGACGCGATAGGGTCGTAGATCAAGCCCTGCGTATTACGGTGAGAGTGGTAGAGGTGAAATTTTTTTACCGTCAGCGAAAAGGGCGCTATTGGAGTTGCCACAGTCGGCTCTGGCTTACAATTTCTAAATAACGTGATATGGGGTGAGAATGGATGCGGGTTATGATACAAGTCGCACTTTTCTCCAAAAGCGCGTAGCGGGTTGGCTAAATCTAGCAAGGCTTGTGGCTTTTGCTCCGGCTTTAAATAAAAAATACCATTGTGCTGCCAGTAACCATGTTCGCTAAATGGCAGCATAAATTTAGGCACCGTTAGGGTGCTGGCAAAATCACACAGTTCGGCCACTTTTGACTCTTCCACCATAGCCAGAAATGCCAGTGTAAGATGCCAATTATTCGGTGGTGTATTGGTTTTGCTGGCACTCACGCTATCGACTAGCCACTGGCCAATATGTGCGCGAGCGTCGTCATCCATGCCAATACCAAAAAATAATCGCTTTTGCATCTCACACCTTTACC
The DNA here is from genome assembly GCF_003934235.1 of Pseudoalteromonas sp. J010. Lineage (NCBI taxonomy): Bacteria > Pseudomonadati > Pseudomonadota > Gammaproteobacteria > Alteromonadales > Pseudoalteromonadaceae > Pseudoalteromonas > Pseudoalteromonas sp. J010. The sequence goes on from NZ_RDBW01000002.1 coordinate 193,847, forward strand.
TTAAGGTTTAACTAACCGTTTCCCTACTAAAGTTAGCATAATCCCAGCAGAGAAACACAATAAGCCAATAAATTGCAGCCAGGCATTCTCTGCTCGCTCACTAAATTTAGGCCCTTGAAAACGATAATGCCTTCTACCATCGGTTACCGATTCGGTATAAGCACTTCCTCTGTAATCTGAAAAAAATACCGTTTTTTTGTCTAAGCGCTTTGCCATGGCAAGCTGAACTTGATCAAAAAATTCACGGTCACCATTCTTACTATGAGGAACGAGATATGCGTGCCATTTGTTGTATAACTCAACGGGCTCACCGGCTTGCAATACTCCCTGAGATTCATATTCAAACAGTTTTTCACTAAAAAATGTCTGTTTGTAGCCACTCCAAAATAGCCCCACACCGAGAGACACTAACAACACTGCTAGCATTGCAAGTTGCTTATATTGCTTTTGTTTTGATTGTTGATGTTGCTTATACCAATACTCTATATCTGGTATTTGGCTTAGTTCTTCACGCTTTCCTTGTGCTGATAAGGTTTGCATACATTCATCTAAAGATAAATTAAGCGCTGTCAGTAACTTTCTAAATACCTCATTAGAAGGTACAGACTTGTCGTTTTCTAGTTTCGATAAATAGCTTTGCTCAACGCACATTTGCTCTGCTAGCTGTGGTTGGCTCAAACCTTTTTGTGTACGGATCTGTTTAATAAAGTGTCCTAGTGTCATCACGGTCATCCTCGTTTATTATTGTTGCGACCCGGCACATTCTTGGCAATTCCTTGATAAATACCAAGTTGAATATTCAGGAATAAGTATGAATATCATAACATTACGTAAATTTCACGATTGCTTGTGCGTTTATCTACAAAGTTGCGGTTAATATAATGCTTTTTGATGCAGCCGCGCGCGAAACTCGCTAGGCGTACACGCCTTTAGTGCTTGAAAACGGCGATTAAAGTTAGAGATGTTATTAAAGCCACACTGATCCGAAATAACGCTGATGGGAGAAGCTGAACTAATCAAAAGCTTACATGCTTTGGCGATCCGAAGCTGATTAATAAATTCTGTGACAGTGCGCTCCGTACGCTTTTTAAAAAAACGATGGAAATGGTTGGTACTCATGTGCACTTGCTGGGCAAGGTCATTCGCACTCAGTTTGTCTGTATAATGCTCATAAATATAGGCAATTACTCTATCGAACTTATCCTTGGCAGGATCATGGCGAGGGTCAAAGCGAAAACCACTACTAGCCAAATGTTGATAGTTTGATGTTGTCATCAAGGTGAGCATTTCAAGTAGTAATACGAAGCGCATTAACGGCTCAGCATTTGCTATTTGCTCAAACCAGATTTTGGCTTGTTTTGCGACCTCCACAGGAAATTTAACGCCACGTCGCGCAGCATTTAACAACTCAGATAAGCCATGTAGTTCTGGATGCTGCGCCACTAGAGATTCTAGCCAAGCCGCGGGAATTTGCGCGACGTGAACAACATGAGCAGAGTGATCAGGATTAGGTTTTGACTGCCACGTATGCGGTAAGTCAGGCCCTAGGATAACCAAATCCAAGTCTTCGTAAGGGGCGATATGATCACCCACATGACATACACCGACACTGTTGAGCGTCAAACAGATCTCATATTCTGGATGATAGTGCCAATTAAAAGGAATTTCCGGCAATTGATATAGGCAATAACGCCATGAACACCCGGGAGATGGCAGCACTTTCTCGTACATCGCTCGCATCGCAATTTCCTTTTACATTAATAAACTTATTTAAAATCTGCATGTTATAAGTTGTTGCAACCACAGTTCATTACACCTAGTTGCACATCATGCAAATTCAATCACTAAACAATATTAATCTATCGAAATATAGCGATAACCCAAAGTGCAGTGAAGTATTTTTGTCAAATACCCTCTATTTAAGCGTGAAAAGTATCATTAGTAGATAGAAAGATACCGCTTAAAAAACACTCAAGACGATACCCTAGCTTCTGCCAACAACAAATAGGAACAATGGGCAGAACAATGAAAACAACTAAGTTGAAGCAATTTAAATTGAATAAACTTGCCGCCATAGTGACAGCAAGTACCCTATCGCCTTTTTTACTCACCTTATCACCATCCACGCTCGCTGCAGAAAAAAGCGCAACAGACAATGTTGAAGTGATTGAAGTTCGAGGTATACGCCGCTCACTTGAAGCTTCTATGAATACCAAACGCTTTGCCGATGGCATTGTCGATGCCATCACTTCGGAGGATATTGGTAAGTTCCCGGACAAAAACATTGGCGATGCACTTCAGCGTATTTCAGGGGTCACAGTTGAGCGTCAATATGGCGAAGTCAGTGGCGTTACTATCCGTGGTACTGCCCCCGAACAATCGCGTATTTTATTAAATGGTCAGTCCGTTGCCAGTACCGATTGGTATGACTTGGGGCCATCTACCCGAACATTTAACATGGAACTGTTATCAGCAGAGCAAGTAGCCGCAGTGAATGTCTACAAAACACCGGAAGCAAACATTGAAGAAGGTGCTTTAGGCGGTACAGTAAACCTTGTCACGCGCAAACCGCTAGACTTAGCGGCCCACACCTATATGGTATCAGCCGAGGCTGGTCGCTCCACTTTGTATGATGAAAATGATTTAAGTGGCTCGTTTTTGGGTAGCTGGAAAAGCGACGATGAAAGATTTGGTGTCTTAGCCGCATATTCATTAGAGCGGTTAACCTCTGGCCGCCATGTCATAGAATCCATCGGCTCTTATGGCGAACAATTTAAAGCCAATCCAGATACCAATCAAGTATCACATATCTCGGCATGGGCAATTGGCTCCCAAGCATTTAGAGCCGAACGGGAGCGTACTAGCGCACAGCTCACCGCACAATTTGCACCAAGTGAAAACACCGAGTTCACAGTAGACTATTTTAACTTTGAATTCGACAACCCACATGTTAACCATAACTTCCTTACTGTTACCGGTCGTGGGGCAGGAACGACGGATGTCACTACCAATGATGCAGGCGGCGCTCAACGCGCAAGGGTATTACCTGCTTACGCATCAATCATCTATAACCCTACGATACGTAACGCCGTCAACATGGAAGTTGATGTCTTAAACTTCAGTGGTAAATATGTCGGTGATACCTTTGAGGTTAGTGGCGTGATTGGTCGCTCTACTTCGGATGGTGGAACGCAGTTTGGCTCCTCAAGTTGGTGGATCCCAGCAACCGATGAAGGAGACAAAATTGGCGATCCTGCTTTCCCTAATGGTCAAAATAGTACCGATGGTGGCTTTACTTATGATGCCACAGGCCCTTATCAAATTTGGTTTGATTCACTAGATCCGACCGATGCCTCCCAACTCAAATTTGCTCATGAATCAAACTTCCAAACGACGGTTCAAGAGCATGAAGTAAGTTATGCACAAGCAGATATTAAATGGATGCTAGAACATGATTATTTCAAGAACATCAAAGCAGGTGTGAAAGTAAACAAAAACGAATTTTCACGTATCGCGCTGCAACGAAACCCTGCTGATGTTATCGGCTTTGTGCCTGATGGTCATAGTTTAGCCAATTGGAGTGATGGTATTTTTACTAATCTTCATTCACAAACAGGTGGCCACATTCTGAACTCATATGCCAAGCTTGACGAAGACAAATGGTGGGATTTTATCACTGGTAAATATGAGGCGGGTGAACTGATCGAGCAGCAAGATCTTGGTAAGACTTACAATGTTGAAGAAGATGTGCTCGCTATCTATGTGCAAAGTGACTTCAGCGGTGAAAACTTCCGCGGTAATATCGGCTTGCGTTATATAGACACCGAACAGCAGTCCACCGGTTATGTCGATAATACAACCTTTGATGAAACCGTTGATTATGATAACTGGCTACCTAGCATCAATTTCGCCTACGATTACAGCGACGATATTATCATTCGCGCTGCCGCCTCTAGTGTGATGTCTCGGGTCAATTATAACGACTTAAAACCGGGTCTGGCGATTGATGCGAACTTTGGTTCAGCCAAAGGTGGTAACCCCAATCTTAAACCATACGAAGCCGATCAAGCGGATATTGGTGTTGAATATTACTTTACCTCAGCTTCGCTATTTTCAGCAGCCGTTTTTGTGAAAAAGATTGACAACGTTGTCTTTTCTACAGAAGCCGTTGAATATGTAGACGGATGCGGAACCGACCCTTCTAAATATGATCAATGCCGAGTCACGCGCCCGCGTAGTAACGGCGACGGTGATGTAACTGGAATAGAACTGCAACTTCAACATAGCTTTGATAATGGCTTTGGCTTTATTACTAACTACACCTACGTGGATAGTGAAACCACTACACCAGATAATACAAAAGAAATGGTGCCGGGTGTCTCTGAAAACTCATTCAATGGCTCACTCTTTTTCGAAAACGAGCAGTTTAGTGCACGTATCGCTTATAACTGGCGCAGTGAATGGATTGGTTTAGGTGCGGCGCAAGCTGTGCGCAACGACAGCTACCAGCAATGGGATGCGTCTTTGGTATGGCACGCACTGGATAACTTAGATGTGAGCTTGGAGGGGGTCAACCTGACCAATGAAGTTATCCAGTCTTACGATACTAAGTATAACTTAACCCAAAATACCATTGAATTTGGTACTCGTTATTACCTTGGCGTTAGCTATAAGTTCTAACCTTGGAGCCTCAGTCGTTGGCGGCTGAGGTCATTTACCTATGAAAACCCATTTGCCTACAAAAACAATACAGTCACTGACAATTCTTGGCGGCGGTACTGCGGGTTGGATGTGCGCAGCCTATCTTGCTAAGCATCAACCTACTTTATCGGTCACAGTGATTGAGTCGCCACACATTGCCAGCATCGGTGTAGGTGAAGGCTCAACGCCGCATTTACAGCATTTTATGCAGAGCCTTGGAGTAAAAGAATGCGATTGGATGCCTGCATGTCAGGCAAGCTACAAAACTGGGATCTCTTTTGATAACTGGAATGGTGACAATAGCGGCTATTTCCATCCCTTTTTCTCAGAAATGGATGCAAAAACCGCAGAAGTCTACTTTGTCAACGCCAATGCAAGACGCCGTGGTAGTGAGTATATTGATAAGCCTGAGCATTATTTTTTGGCGGCGGTACTTGCCGACAAGCAACAAGCACCGATACCACAACAACCACTACCAAGAGCGCTTGAGTTCGGTTATCACTTTGATGCGCAAAAGCTTGCACAATGGTTAAGTGCATTTAGCCTAGCGCGAGGCGTCAAGCACAGACAAAGCACAGTAACTAGCGTACAGCATGACTCCCAAACAGTTATCGCGCTGATGCTGGAGTCAGGTGAGCAAATAAAGAGTGATTTTTACGTCGATGCCTCAGGATTTAACGCGCTATTGATAGAAAAAACACTCGAAGTGCCCTTTATTTCCTTTTCTGATCAACTACTCAACGATTCAGCCATCGCTATTGCCGGGGACAAAATAACCCCACTGCCCTCAAGCACAGCGGCTATTGCTATGCCCAGTGGCTGGCGCTGGCAAATCCCACTACAAGGCAGGACAGGGCATGGCTACGTGTATAGTAGCGCACATATCAGCGCCCAGCAGGCTGAGTTACAACTACGCCAAGCCGCGCAACTTGATACCGGACCCGCCAAGCACCTCACCATGAAAGTGGGTATGATGGCGCGTTGTGTTGAAGGCAATGTGTTTGCCATTGGCCTTGCACAGAGTTTTATCGAGCCACTCGAAGCCACCGCGCTGATGGTCACAGGCTATAGCATTGAATTATTACATCGCCTGCTTTCGCAACAGCTTGAGGCACAAGCCATCAATCAACAACTATCTGATCTGGTGCTCGGTATTAAAGAATATGTACTGGCACATTACGCTACCAGCAAGCGTACAGATACTCAGTATTGGCAAGACGCCAAAGTCGCAGCGTTGAATTTACATGAGCTTGATGCGCTGCTCACGCACTGGCGTGACGGCGGCGATTTTGACGCTTGGCTGCACCAACACAGATCTCAGTCACCTTATATTCGTCCAAGCTGGTACTGCTTACTTGGCGGAATGGATCATCGCGACAGCTGCTGCCAAATGCCCTTTGAGCAAGCACCAACACATATTGAGCTTGCCGCAAAAGCATACCTAACACAATTGAGCGACAAGCATTTTATTGCTCATACCAAGGCATTGCAGCAATTGCTGCTAAGCGATCAACGCAGTGCATAACCCAATTGTGGGTGGTGGTGAGGTTCCCCTTGATCTTTTTGTTTGTCTGCCCACAAGCGAAATTTTCACGCCATCACCCCTGTTTATTTAAGGTGGAAATACAATATGAAAAAAAGCTACCTCGTAATTGCCTTAGTATTGGCAACCTTTTTTACGGTGTCTTTTATTACCAATATTTTAGGCGCGATTTTTCCTGCATTAATAGAAAGCTATGACATAGGCCTCACGCTTGCAGGCTTTTTTCCATTCGCTTTTTTTATCGCTTATGGTGTGATGTCTATTCCTGCAGGTTTGCTGGTGCAGCGCGTGGGAGAAAAAAGCGTGATGCAGCTGGCATTCACGCTAGCGGCAATAGGCGCAACAACCTTTGTGTTGCTTCCCTCTTTTGCTATCGCTATGGTTGCGCTGTTTATGCTCGGGTCTGCCATGGCATTACTACAAGTCGCTATCAACCCCTTGCTGAGAGCCAGCGGCGGCGCAGAACATTTTGCCGTGCTCTCAGTGCTTGCACAGTTGATGTTTGGCGCTGCGGCAACTCTCGCCCCGCTGGTGTATAGCACACTACAATCTCAAGTCACCAATGCAGAGCAGTTTGGCACAGCGTTAACTCACTTTATTCCTGCCGATAAAAGTTGGTTGAGCATCTATGTGGTATTTGCACTACTGAGTGTGGCCATGTTAGTTCTCTCACAACTTACTCCATTTAGCGCGGTGCCTGAGCAAAAGAAGCAAAAGCTAAGCTGGTCACAAAGTGTCGCTTTTTTTAACAATAAAACCGCATTAAAATTCTTTGCTGCCATCGCTGCTTACGTCGCCCTTGAGCAAGGCGTGGCCAATCTTATTTCGGTCTTTTTACAGCAATATCATGGTCTAGAGCCAACCACTCAGGGCGCAAAAGTGGTTAGCGAGTTTTGGCTATGTTTAACCTTAGGCTGCCTATTTGGGCTAGCACTGCTTAAGTTTATTGATGCTCAAAAGCTACTAGTTTTATTCAGCCTTGGCGCTGCTACCGCACTACTATGTGCATTATTCGGTAGCACCGCTGTTGCCCTCGTTGCCTTTCCACTGGTTGGTTTCTTTCTCTCTATCATGTGGTCGGTTATCTTTGCCTTGGCATTAAACTCATTCAAAACTGGCCACGGTGCAATCACGGGAATTTTATGCACTGGGATCATTGGCGGCGCCTTTATGTCTCCCATTATTGGTTTAGCCGCGGAGCTGAGTGACAACTTACAGCTCGCAGCCCTACTACTATTACTGCCGCTTAGCTATATTTTAAGTATTGGTGTATGGGCTAATCCATTGATTAAAAATAAGACTTTTGGCAATAGTCAAAAGATGCTGTCTCACCCTCTAAACGAAAATAGTTAAATGACGATGGATCACTCTTTATTATGTATCGACTTAGGCGGCACCAAAGCCCTTGTGGCTTCGGTTGTCCGCAATGAAGCCCAGCAGATACGCCAATATACGGTACCCAATCAAGCCGGTGTCGACCAAGTTAACGCCTTTATTATGCGCTTAATCGCCGATAACCTCACGGTCAACACAACCGGTATTGCCATTGGGGTACCAAGTACCCTAGATATACACAGCGGCACCGTGCTGACAACGCAAAATATCCCTAATTGGCAACATGTGCCGCTAAAGTCGTTGTTAGAACGCCGATTTTCGTTACCTGTGGTTGTGCATAATGATGCTAACTGTTTTGCATTTGGTGAATACTTATATGGTCGCCACCATGCCAGCAACCTAATTGGCCTCTGCCTTGGTACAGGCATTGGTGCCGGTTTTGTGTTTAACGGTAATTTATATACGGGTAACCATAGTGCCGCTGGAGAGCTGGGCAACTTAAGCTATCTCGATGGAATTATTGAAGACTATGCTTCAGGACAGTTTTTTCAGCGACAAGGCATTGAAGGAAAATGGTTGGCCGAACAAGCACACCGTGGCGACCCATTTGCACTACAGCAATTTGAGACTTTTGGCAGTCATGTTGGTCATGCACTCGCGCAAGTCGTCATGATGCTCAACCCTGATGTGATTGTGCTTGGCGGCTCTGTCACGCACTCATACCACTATTTTAAAGCGGCTCTCGATGCCAACATGCAGCAGTTACTTGGCGATACGCTGGCGCAATCCGTTCGCGTCATTCCAAGCAGCCTTAACCATGCTCCACTTCTAGGGGCATATGGACTGTTTCATCACTATAATAACAAGGAACTAGCCAATGAAGTTTAACCGGCTTATTGCGCTACTTTTTGGGGTGTCGTCACCCCTTTATGCGCTCGACCAAACCACATTAAACTGGCTGAGCCAGAATCTGGATGTTAACTATACCTTATTAGATAGTAAGCCCAGTACCTGCCCAAAAGCACAACAAAAGTGTTATTACTCAGAGTTGAGCTTTAGCGTAGCCACAGAAAATACCAAGGCAAACCAAGACTTTGCTATCTTTTTTAGCCAACTGATGCCGATTTACCATGTTGAGAGCGATACCTTTACCATCACCCATATCAATGGTGACATTCATAAAATCACACCGACCTCAAAATTTACTGGATTTTCCAGCACCCCTACTACAGTGCGTTTCTACACTAAGGACTCTCAAGTTACACGCTCGGAGTTTATGCCAAACTATGTTGTAACGGACGCACAGCTTCAGCTCACCCCACAAATCATCCTCAGCACACAACCTCAACTTGATAACGACACCGGCCTTGAATTACAACCTTATCTAATGCCATTTGATACGCTCAATCAACTGCAAACCAGCAGCAAAGACAAGACGCCATGGATGGGGAGTGAATACTTACATCAGCATCAAGTTAGGCCAACGCTTGATACCGCAATAGGGCTGATCCCAAAGCCCAAGCAACTGACGGTACTGTCTAACAAACGACTGAACCTTGCAGCTGGCATTAATCTGCAACTTTCAGGCGTTTCAGCAGATGCTATCGCCATGGCACAACAGCGACTCAATACTCTCGGGGTAAAAAGCACCAAGGACGGACTTGTAGTTAATGTCGCTGTAAAGCCAAATCAGCAATCAAGCCCACATTATCAACTGACGGTCGCCGAAAATAATATCTCAATCCAAGCCAATAACAGCGCTGCTGCATTTTATGCGCTACAAAGCCTTGCGGGACTGTTGGATATTAATGATTTAAGTATTCCCATGGTGGATATTATTGATACACCAAGGTATGACTTTCGTGGTTTACACATCGATGTTGCCCGCAACTTCCGCTCCAAAGCCTTTATTTTACAAACCATTGAACAGATGGCGGCGTATAAGCTAAATAAACTGCACCTTCATTTAGCGGATGATGAAGGCTGGCGCTTAGCCATCGACGGTCTTGATGAACTCACCTCTGTCGGCGCTTATCGCTGTTTTGATTTGACCGAAACTCGCTGCCTATTGCCGCAATTAGGCGCAGGAAATGATAAAAACGCGCAAGTGAATGGCTTTTACTCTGCTGAGGATTATATTGAGATCCTGCGCTATGCCAAGGCGCATCATATTGAGGTGTTACCCTCATTAGATATGCCTGGTCACTCACGCGCTGCAATCATCGCCATGGAGGCGCGATATAAAAAGTTGATGGCACAAGGCAAACCAGAGAATGCACAGCAGTATCGATTAGTCGAAGCTGCTGATAAAACGCGTTACAGCTCCATTCAACATTACAACGACAACACGCTAAACGTCTGTATTTCAAACACTTACACTTTTATCGACAAAGTATTAAGCGAAGTAAAAGTGCTGCATGACCGTGCGGGTGTACCACTCAACACATACCATATAGGTGCCGATGAAACCGCAGGTGCTTGGCTAGAGTCACCGGCTTGTAAAAAATTGCGCTCAAGCGTGAAAGATTTTACCAACTTTAACGGTTACTTCATTGAACGGATCGCAAAGTTACTAGATAAAAAAGGAATACAGGTTGCAGGGTGGAGCGACGGTTTAGGTGATGTACGTGCTGCAAATATGCCAGCAAACGTACAGAGCAATGCTTGGGCGACATTAAGCGAAAACGGGCACGCGGTCGCGCATCGCTTCGCCAATCAGGGCTGGCAGGTTGTCCTGTCTAGCCCTGATGTAACCTACTTTGACTTTCCATATCAATCTCACCCAGAAGAGCGTGGTAATCACTGGGCAAGCCGCGCTATTGAAAGTAAGAAGATGTTTGAATTTATGCCAGACAACCTTCCTGCACATGCTGAATTCTGGAAAAATACCAATCACCACGCCTACATAGCCAACGACAGCGACTCATCACTAAACAAAGGGGTTAAGTTTGCCGGGCTCCAAGGACACTTATGGAGTGAAATGCTGCGCAGTGATGCACAAGCCGAATACATGCTTTATCCACGGCTCTTGGCGCTTGCAGAGCGGGCATGGCACCACGCAGAGTGGGAATTACCTTATCAAGCTGGTCGTATATACAACCAATCTAGCGGCTATTTTACTGCGAAGTTAAAAGCACAGCGAGAGGCTGACTGGCAACGGTTTGTAGCAATATTAGGCTTTCAAGAAATACCCAAATTAGCGCAGGCTAATATCGCTTTTCGGATCCCAACAGTGGCCGCAACCACGTTGCATTCTGGCAAGCTGGATGCGTTTACCGCCATTCCAGGCTTTGTTATTGAAGCGCAAAAACCCGATGGACAGTGGCTGCCCTTTTCTCCTTCATTGCGCACAGTGCGGGCACTGAGGGCAAGAGAGCCAATAACAGGAAGAGTCGGTCGCGCAATGCCGTTATAGTAAGAGCTGGGCATAAATAAGACCTAAAACACCTTACGTTCACTGCTTTAGGTCTTATATCAATTAGCCTTAGTGCTTGCTCAATTTGAAGGAATAAATCTTACGCTAACAGCGTTAAAAACTTCTCATTTAGAGCAACTACATAGCAAAATTTTTGCCTTGCCTATATAGATGTAGGTATTTTGGCAACAGCAAGACGCGGTAGCGGAGTTATCGACAAAATTTTCTCGCCTCAAATCAAAATAAACCTCTTAATTAAGATAATTGGTATTATTTAAATTTAACCGTTTTGTCGCTTCTGGTATAAACACGTGACTCGGGCTGTGTCCACTGGCCATTTTTCAAATATTGTGTCGACACGGTAAATTGACCATTCTCAAATTTACTTGTTGATTTTACCTTGGTAATACCGCTGTCGTTATTAACCACCTCTTCATATGCTACAAATTCACCCTCATCCAAGACTTCCATCGTTCCCTGAGTGTAAAATCCTGCCGTCGTAAAGTAATAAAAAACGAGACTTTCTTTACTCTTATCCCAAAAAATCAATGACTCGCCACCATACATTCCATCGTTGATAGAGTGTAGCGAGCGGATAGCTGTACCATTAAGTGCGCGCTCCCAATGACTTACATCACGCATCTGCGGCTTACCTTTTGGCACATCAAAATTGGACTCCCATGACCCCAAATACGCTTTAAACACTGTTAATTTAGCATCTAGTTGAGGCTCTGCTGAGACCAGTGAGCTAAATACAAAAAGTATTGCGACAACAAGTTTATTTCTCATAAGGCAATGTCCGATGGTTGGCTATACGCTGAAGTATAATACCAATTTGACTTAATACTTGCTCAATTTGAAGGCGTAAATCTGACGCTAACCGCGTTAAAAATTTCTTATTTAGAACGTAAATAGCAAAATTTTTGCCTTGCCTACACGGAGGTAGGTACCTTGGCGATAGCAGGACGCGGTAGCGGGGCTATCAACAAGATTTTCTCGCCTCAAAATAGACCGGTACGGGCATATTTACCTCAATACAACGAAATATGGCAGTTGCGCATCAGTTAGGATCGCAACCATTAACAAGGCCGATAATCTATCGGCCTTGTTAAACTATGCTATGACGCCTTAGACTCAGAAAAGTATTTTCGTCTTAACATATCGTGGATCACAAACTCTTGCTCTCGACCATATGCTTTGAACATACGATTATTGTGCATATGCAGCAACGAGCTAAGCAACGAGTCCGTACTCAAATTCAGTGCACCGCTGCGCTCAAGCTCGAGGATCTCTTTTACCACCGGCTCAGCCTGTTTTTGCCAAGCTTCCAAAAGCGCTAAAATAGCTTGCTGGGTTTCATCACATTGAGCAAGTTGCGACACCTGTAACTTCACAAAGTCATCATCGAGTTGCGTTTGATGATCACGATAACGGTTCCCCAGCTGCTTTCTGAGCATGCTATTTTCATTGAACTCTTTGCCAAAGCCAGCCCTTAACGAGGAAATAAGGTTAAGCTTGCGCTCAGCATCATAGTCAAACAGCGTGAGTAATCTATCAGTACAAGCCAATGCGACACGCCAGCGAATATCTTCTCCAAACTCTTCGACTAATTGGCAGCTTTTGGCAATGAGTATACTGTCGAACATAAATAAGTTCTCAACTAACGCCATAGACTGTGGACCGCCATAGCGTTCAACTTCTCGCTCATAAGTCATCAGCTCCACTTTATGAAGTTGCGAGCTTTCGATCATTGGCGCCAGCAGCTGATTAAGCTTTGGCAGTAGCTCTCCACAAAGTACTTCTGGCTGACCATAAAAACGCAATCGTATATGCCAATCAGGATCTCCATAGCGAATGAAGAACCACTTCTCAAATAACGTGCTGTTTTCTTCAATCAATGGTACTAGTTGTTCATATAGTAGCTGCTCGACAATCGTATTACCGGAATAAATCTTTAAGCTCAGCCACTCTGAACCTGCACTAAAGCGCCGCGTAATAGGTGTTGCGGTAATATTTTCTAGCGGCTTTTCAATATAATGGCGATATGGTTTTGCTGTCTCTGTAAATAAAGGAACAATGATTTCATTGGCGTAGTGCCGACCTTGCTTATCGGTCACGCGGGACGTAAAACGTGAAGTGAGTACCTCACTTAGTTCGACCACAGTGCGCCCTTTTGTCTCCATTAGTAGAATTTCGACCATGCTACTTTGATTTAAGTTCAAGGTGAGAATGTTGTCTCCAGCAGCAAAGCTTACCCAATCATCAAGGAGATACTGTGCTTTTAATTGTGCGAGTTTCGCACTATCTACTTGCTGGTTAACTAATATCGCCTCAAGTGCTTTACGCTCAACTCGCCACGTTTTTTCTTTTAAGATCAGGTTGTCCAGCATAATACGAGGTAAATAAGCTGCGCTACTCAAATTAGCTGGCATCGAAAACCTTGGAGGATCGGTTTCTTGATACTGCATCATACACAAGAATTTGTAGGCACTGAGGCTTCTTGCTGAAAAGTTATGTGCACTCGAAAGCCTTGGGATCACTCGCTTATTTAGACGTTTACTCCAAAGTTTAACTTGTCTATTTTCCACCCATACATAAAGATCATGCAGGGGAATTTGATATTCGGGGTCTAATACACTGTCCGCCATAAATACAATTTCGTATTGACGTAAGTGTGGTCGAGCAATGACGTTACCAGGACGCCCTTCAGGAACATGGACAATTTCGGCAAAAATTACGTCATCACTATGGTTATGTTCTTGCGCTAAATGTGCCACTACCGACTTGTTTAACGTGTCATCTAGGTGACAAAAACGACCTAACAAGTTAGCCGCCGAAGGGCCATAGCAGCCATTTAGTTTGACTACTGAGTTTGACTCTTCGTCCTCAAAAAGGCTCAGCATAACCGCCATTGAGTAGGGGAATTGATAGTCGACCTTATTTTTTACTCGCTGTTTTAACTCACTGCTTTTTAGCACGATACAGTCTTTACCTAAATTACTGGGCATAGACACGGCTTGCTCAATAATAAAGTCCAACTCAGATTGGGTTTGCGTAGATGTCTGGTTACTGTTTGCTTTACCCAGCTGTAACCCCCCCACCAGYGGCGCATCATAGCCAGTCTCAGTTGAAACACTAATACCTGATTCATCATCTAGTACCACATCTAATGGCACAAACTGCCCTTCAAATCGAGTGTTAAACTGATTGATAAACTTCTCTAGCGGATTATTTTGGCTCGTTTGACTCAAGCTTGTGATCAGCTGTAATTGCTTGGTGACTCTGCTCACCTCTTGTTGAGATAATTCGCACTCAATAAATGCACGATAAGTATCTGACTGAAAGAGTTTATTTTCCTGAACTTTGATGGGGAGTTCTGACAAGTAACGATAAATGTCATGATACTGTTGCGGACTTGCTTCCCCAGCTTCGTCCATTGCAGCCAAATCAGTAATGGCTTGTGATAATTTAGTTGTAATAGTTTCTGGTGCGAACTGCTGTAGCGCCTTTAAAAGTGCAGTGTCAGGGCTTTCACCCGTAAGCGGTAAAGGGATATTAGGCACAAGTACCCCTTCATCTATCAATGCTTCGAGATACTGAGTGACTTCCTCATGCTCAGCATCAGGATAACGCAACTTAAATTGCTCAACTAACTGTGAAAAGCTCAGACCTTGCTTCGCCAAATCAAGCATCGTATTGAAATACTCGTCACTATCCACAGCGCTTAAACGATACTGCATCGCATCATCGGATAAATAAGTTTCAATATATCGGCATTGATCGGCAATAAAGTAATGTGACGGATTTGGGTGATACTGTAAGTTGTCTGATTTTGCTTCAGTGTCAGCAAGGTGTGAGCGTATTGCTGACAATAAGAACATGTCTAGGCGTGTTTTTCGTGTATCACGCTGTGCACTGTCACTGACTAAACGTGTTTCAGTACCTACTTTGCCGGTATGGATCCCTGAAAACAATCCAAATGGTGTAGGCCTGGAAGACATACGTATTAAATATCGTAATAAGGCTAAGGCAACTTTTTTGCCTTGCTTGGAATGTGGCTTTTCACGCCATTGGTCCAACCGCTCCACCAATGACGGACTCGCCACATAGAGCGCTTCCATCACCCCAGGGGTTGCAAGCCATTGGCTTAGCATAAGGTTACTGTCTTGCTGATCAAATAATGTTTCAACTGGCAGCTTTGGTGCCCTTAATACAAAAAAAGAGTCTGTTGTTATTTTTGCTGACATCGTTATTCCTTAACTCATTAAGAGACAATCAGTCCAATCCAAGTTGTCGTCTAGCGCGCCGATGAGCGCAAGACCAATTCCGGCATAGCCCATTAAAAAACTAAAGTCTTGCTGATGATCTTGATCAACACCATTAAATGAATATAGTGCTTTAAGACCGCTTTCTTCATACTTGGCAAGGCCATAATCAAGCCATGTTTGCGCTGCTTGTAGTAATTTTGGATGTGGCATTTCTTGATTTAGGCGCTGATAAATTGTCACCAAACCAAAAAAGCCATGACAAAGGCCAGCATCATTAATATGACCTTGCTCTGCATCTCTGTCGACATTAAAAAGCGCAATCTCTAGTGCACGATCAAGGTAACTGGGTTTATCCAAAGCATGCCCAGCTCTGGCCAAGGTCAGTGCAATGGTTAAATCACCGTAACACCAACCTAAACGAGATTCATGCTTGTCGCCAGCACAAGAACCAAAACAAGCAGCCCTATCTGTGGCATGCGTTTGTTGCTCTAGCAACCAATCACAGCTGTTGATAATCAAGGTTTGAGCACGCGACTTGGTCTTCTCATCTTGTAATGCTGGAAGTAACGCAGCAATAATACCGGGTACACCGTGCGCAAGTCCCAAGTTAAATTCAGGTGCCGTCGTATCATCCTTATCAAATCGAAATACTGACTGTGCGGGTTGAGACCAAGTGGTATGTTGCTCATTGATGTTAACAGCTACCGACTCATAACCAGTCACGACTCTGTCTAGTAAAACGGTCTGCGTGGTTTGTTTTGCTCTTCTGGCAATGTAAGGAGAATATCCACCCAGCCCGAGTACCATCTCTACTTCCCCCGTCCACGGGGTGAAATCTAGGGCTGCGGCAAAAAAGCTATCAATTTCTTCGAGTAATTCGGGGTCGTACTCTTCGCTGTTAGACTGGTTCAGATACTCTAAAAGCCAGGCTTGACCTGCAAGCCCTGAGCTCAATTCGGGCGTTTGTTCAGCCAGCTCATTTTGCAGCCGCTCAAGAGCCTGATGAAACTGCACTTCATCAACCCAATTGTCATGGTACTCTGATGCACGGTACAAAAATAATAAGTGGCCAGCCAATCCACTGAGTAGCCCATTACTCATAACACTTGTTAAATCGGATTCGACCAACTTCACCAAATCACCAATAAGAGTTTGTATTTTATGTTTTTTTTCTGAATCTACTGGGAGTAACATGGTTGTCCTTGTTAACACACGATGGTGGTTTTATTTGTCTTTACTATAGGTAAGTTAACCTGTTACGTGAATAAACTCAAATGCTGATTCGAACCACACAACTCACACCATAGATACAAAAAAAACCAAAATTAAACATAAAAAACAAAATTTAAAAAATAAGTTAAAAGTGTTGACAAACCCCAAATGAGGAACTAGTTTAATTTTTGACCACTCAATTTGAGTGATTGAAAAGGATATTTACAAAAGGACTTTTCATCTACTCAACCTGGGTTTGGATAGGACGTATGTATTTTCAGGTTCGCCTTATATGATGGCTTTATCTAGCCAAAGTACGTTTTTATTAGGCTAGGCGAAGTGATAACTATTTCAAATCTAGGTTGCTAATTTTGGTAAGGAAAAACACATGAAATTACAACTAAACAAAAAAAATATTAAAGCACTTTCAAATGATGGTAAGTCAGTACCAGCAGCGATGACACCGCAAGTTGTTGGTGGAAATATGCAGCCACTTTCACCTGCTGGCAGTAACTATTGTAGTGATGATTACAACTGTTGGACAGGTCGACCTCGTTCATGTCGCGAGCACACTTGCGCAATGGAATAATCGGTCACGGTAAATACAAGTAGAGGTAATCCTCTACTTGTATTTGAACTCTGGTGATTTAAAAGCGTAAATCATTGCGGATCAGTATTTGCGGGTTAAAGAATTTTTCTGCAAGAGTTATCGCTTCAAAATCTTGATACTCTACTTGGGTCATTTTATTACGCTGTACCTTATCTCTGATCAGCATGCTGCCCACCCGATCGCCTCGTGCCGTAAAGTTGACCGTTTTAGCCAAACGTCCTGAACTTAAAAACATCTCTGCCTGCTTTGGAAAAAAGTTCTCTTTAGCCACTAACAGCTTGATGGTCTGATAACTCACCTTCTCATGCTTTGCTTGCAATGTCATCTCTATACCTTGCGCTTTATGATGATGTGCGATGACTTGATAATCATCACTCCAGCGCATGGTAGCGATATCTCCAATTGCAGCCTCGCCGAGGAGCTTTTGCATCGGAGTGATCCGAATTGGGCGTCTACTTTTTGGTAAAAACATCCAGTAATCATTACCCTTCATCAGTACTTTTTGGCCTAGCTCAGACTTACTTTTATAAATAACTAATGCACGCTGTTGTGACTGAGTATAAACGTCAAATTCACGGACTGTTAGAAGTTGCTCAGCTTCATACTGACTCACCTTAATCGCTACTTTCGCATTGTCATATTTACTACGAAATTGATCCGCTTTATTCAGAGCATCGGCTATAGCTTGTTTGCTAAGCGCTTGCTCACTCTCCTGCTCTTGCGCCCAACTAGTATTACTGGCACTCAATAACATCAACAACATGGCTAAAATAACTGAGTTAAACATGACTTAATGCCTCCACAATCGTATTTTTACAACCTTGATGTGCAGCTCTAAGTGCTGCCAACACCGAAATAACCAAAATTGACACCGCACTCATCAACGCGATATGCCATGAAAATAACACCACCAGAGGATACCCCTGCTCACTACCAGGAGGGGGAGGCATCTCGATACCTAACATCATAATGACTAGACTTACTAGCCATGCGGCCACAACTCCAATCACCACGCCGATTAGTGCAATAGTGACCGCCTCCAGAGTAAAGTTGCGTAAGATTTCAGATTGATAGATCCCAAGCGCTCTTAATGTGCCAATTTCTCGGGTACGCTCGGCAACAGATAGCGTCATCGTATTCGACACTGCAAACAGCACTAACAACACCAGCATGACCCCAAGCAAACCAAATATACGGTTATACAGTGACTGAACCGATTGATAGTAAAACGCTTTATCCCACCAAGGTGTAAAAGCATAATCCTGTTCAAGCTGCTGATAGTGAGACATCGTTTCTGCTGTAGCCGCTAAGTCAAACAAATAGACTGACAGTGAACTTATTTTTGTTGTATTAAGTAGAGCTTGTGCTTGATCTAACGCGGCATAGAGCTGACGCTTATCAAGTTCTGGGATCCCGGTGGTGTAGATCCCAATCACTTCGAAATCAACGGCATTCAAGGCACCACTTGTCGTTGTGGTCATCAACGTGACGACATCACCTATGGAGACCTTTAGGCTTTTTGCCAACCCCTTCGCCAACAACAATTGTGGTAGCGCCTGAGGATCGGTGTACGATGATAATAACCGCCCCTCCAACAAACTGAAGATTGGTCCTTTGACCATAAACTCTTCACTGTCTACTCCAAGACCCATAAATATTAAGCTTTTATCACCGTTTGAAGCCAAACCACTAAACTTCACTCGAGGTAATGCCGCTTTTACCGCTTCATCAGCATTCAGCGCAGTATGTAGCGAGCTAATATCTCCAAGCCCATATTGCAAAGGCATGTCTTCCTCTAATTCATGGTTTTGATGCGTCACAATAAAGTTTCCCTCATCTCGCGCTGCTTTTTCTGCGAGTGACTGATAAGTAAACAACGCAAAACCAGAGGTTGTTAATATGGCAACCATCGCCACCGCTATGATAGTCACCGCCAATATTGAGCGGCGCATATTTCTAATTACATTTAACAAAGCAAAGTAACACCAGCGCATTATCCAGCCCTCCAAAACGAGTTTGTCGTAGTCACTTGTTGTAATTCACCATCTTGTAAATTGAATCGACGAGCAAAGCGATGTAGCATCCTGTCGTCATGGGTTGCCATTAAAAAAGTCGTGCCATACTGCTGACCTAGCGCCGCCATCATGTCCATAACCAGGTTCGCGGTGGTGGTATCCAAATTTGCGGTCGGTTCATCTGCTATCACTAACTTTGGTCGCTTTACCAGTGCTCTTGCGATAGCAACTCGTTGCTGCTGGCCACCAGAAAGCTGATCAGGTCGTTTATTAATATGGTCTTTTAATCCTACCTGTACTGCCATTTTCGCAGCCAGTTCCAGCCGTTGTGCACTGGGCATATTTAACATCATCAGTGGCAGCTCTATGTTTTCTAATACCGTCATCACCGGCACTAAGTTGTATCGCTGGAAGATAAACCCAATATGTGCTCGGCGTATTTGTGTTAATGAATCTGCACACTTAGGAACAATTTGACCATCTAAGGACAACTCCCCTTGGTAATCGCTATCTAACAGGCCGCAAATGTTTAATAGGGTTGATTTTCCGCTACCTGACGGCCCACACAATGCCACGGACTCACCTGCATTAATCTCTGCCGATACCTCTTGAAGTGCAGTATGTGGCTGACCATTATCATTATAAGTTTTATGGATCTGCGTAAATTTCAGCATTATTCACCTGCCAGCTCAGAGTCTAGTAACGCCGTGTATTGCTGAAACTTTTGCTTATTTTTAAGACGCTTCGCCCCTGCGATGGCACACCGTATGGCTTGGCGCTCTGTCGGTGCGGCTGCTATTACCTGATCGAGTAGAAACATCCCTTGCTGATGCCGGTGTAAAGTCTCTGGTAATCTGACAAAAGTACATCCAGCAACGATAGCAATTTGCTTTTGCGCTTGTTGCGGTAATGTTTGTCCTTGTTTTAGCGCTTTCGCTACTGTACTTGCACCACGTTCAGCTTGTTGCAATTTTTGCCAAGGAGAATCTATAAACTGTGCTTTTGCTGCTTGTAAGCTGCCAAGAAGCGCCAATGTAAGTGGGCTTTGGGCTTGCTTATATACTTGCTGCAATTGTGCTATTGCGGTTTGATTTTGTAATTTATCACCTTGTATGCCTTGGCGATAAACCGCACTGACATCGATATTCGCAAACGCTGATGTACTTGCTATTACACTCAATATTAATAGTATTTTTGTTTTCACTTTGTATGTCCTCACCTGCTGTTGATGAGGTCAGTGTATGTGGTTTACACAGTGCGGTGGGGTTGAAGTGATAAAGTGTAAAAAAAGCGGATAAATGGCAATATTGGCCGATAAGTGTATTGTTCGCTTTTACCTTGTGGGTAACAAGACAAGCTAGACACTTAGGTTCGGCCGTATAATCACTAGAGAAGAAGCAGTGCCAAACCGAGGTTGGCACATGTTATACCAATTTGCTTAATTAAGTGGTCTATTTTGAGGCGAGAAAATCTTGTCGATAACCAGGCAAAAATTTTGCTATTTAGTTGTTCTAAATGAGAAATTTTTAACGCTGTTAGCGTCAGATTTACTCCTTCAAATTGAACAAGTATTAAGTCAAATTGGTATTAACAGGGTGTTTGCTCACATTTGTTTAAATAAGCTTTGATATTTTCGGCTCACTGCCAGCTGCGTGGGTTCATTTTTTAGGTGCACATGTACATGACCTAACTCGTCTCTTTCGACCTTATCAATTTGGCTTACCCTAACAATACAATTGCGGTGGATCCGCCAAAAGTGCTCCGCTGCTAAGCGGGTTTCTAATTCGCTGATCGGTGTCTTTATCAAATACTTCTCACCGGCACTCGACACTTCCGTATATTTATTATCGGCAATAAAATAATCCACGGCATTAATATCTAGCATGTGTATCGAGCCACCTTTATTGGCGCGGATCCATTGCAAATTATCGTTCGCTGTTTGCGGCGTTAATGAGGCCAACAACTGTTGGAGCTGCACCTGTTGCGAGCTTGCTTGCAATAGCCGCTGTTTTATTCGTTCGATGGTCTTTAGTAGCCTGTCATTACTGATGGGCTTAAGTACGTAGTCTAATGCTTGATGTTCAAATGCTGAAATAGCATACTCATCATAAGCGGTCACAAACACAATAAGCGGCCGGTGCGTAACTTGCTGATTAATCAAAGCTGCCACTTCTAAACCAGTTTTTGCTGGCATATTAATATCGAGAAATAACACGTCCGGTTGTAGTGTTTCGCTAAGAGCCAGCGCCTCCTCACCGTTAGCAGCTTGCGCAATGATATTAAGTTCAGGCCAAGTTTCTGCTAATTTTGCTTGTAAATGCGCGCGTAAGATCGCTTCGTCATCGGCAATAACGGCTTTATACTGCTGAGCCATTGAAAGGTACCTCCAGTTTTACCAAAAATGTTTCTTGTTGTTGTGAAATGTCGATATGGCCACTTCCTTGATAAATCTGCTGTAACCTACTTTTTATATTATCGAGCGCTACTCCGTTGCCCGACTTTTGACTCCCCTCAGCAAGCATACTATTTTCGATAACGATGAGTAGACGTGTACTGTCTTGGGATAGCAAACGTATGGTTATTTTTCCTCCATACGGTAGTTGCTCAATACCATGGATCACCGCATTTTCAATCAAAGGCTGCAATAACATGGGAGGAAATTGTGTTGCTAAAGAGACACTGTCGGCAACGGTTATCTCAGTATCCAGTCGCTCGCCAAGCCGCACCGCTTGAATTGCTAAATATGCCCTGATAAATGCCAGCTCATCTTCAAGTGAGACCCAAGCACGGCGAGCATGAGTAAGACTTTGCCTAAGTAACGCAGTCAAGGCATTGAGCATATCATTGGCTTGTTTAGGATCGATATCTATCAGCGCTTGAATGGTGGCAAGAGTATTAAATAAAAAATGTGGCTCCATTTGTGACTGTAATAGCTTAAGCTCAGTCTCAGCGAGCACCTTTTCATGTTTTGCTTGGTCAAGCTCAGCTTGCAATAGCGCTTTTTTCAGTGCCATGGTTTGCTCAGTGCGGTAATAAACAAAACTAATCACCACAGTAAAAAAGCCTCCCATAGCCACTATGCCTATGTATTGGCGCAAATTATGTTGATAAACAGTTTGTGCCCATCCCATTAATAAAGGCGCGCTTCCCCACAAAGCAAGGGCGATAAAGATAGCGCTGACAAACTGTACAGATAGAGGCATATTGGTATAGTTTTTACTTAACCAATAACGTGTTAACCGGATTGTAAAACCAATCCCAACAGAAACGAATAAGCTAATTGATAAATACGCTGACCACCCCATTAGGTAGATAAGCACACCTATCATGCAGCAAATAGTAAATAACAGGCCATGACGACGCAGTAAATTTACCGACAATGATGATCCCAACATAATGATTGTTATTATAATTTTATCTCAAGGCTCAAATAAGCCACCTGCTGCTGACCTAATTGACCATAAATACTAAGCGCGCTTCCCAAATAACGGCGAGCACCGGCGCAGAACTGACGTCCCTGAATTTGAGAGTAACATAACTTACCATCGATAAACATACTGCTATCTTGGGGGTTGAGCACTGCCGTAAAACTCGGTTGCCAAGATTTATCATGGCCTCGCACATGCAGCATCAAATTATGTTGAAACAAGTTTTGTGTTGCATAGTGGCCTCGTAGTGAGGCACTTCCCATCTCCAAGACTTGACGCCATTGATGTTGCTTTGGTGCACGGCCATCAAACCAGTACTCTGCAATGATGTTCACCCCAGCCATCATGCTGTGATTTACCCCAATCAGTGCCTGCAAACTATTTTCATGCCAAGTAGTTTGTGTCCACGCGTTATTCAATCCACGTTTAAATGTCGGAGATTGATAACGAGATTGCCACAATAACGAGCCATATAAAGCGGTTGCCTCACGCAACACAGTAACTGCACTTCCTCCAACTCGCCACCCCATACGACGGTCAAAATGCGCGATAAACTGAGATTCAACATTATCAAAATAATGGTAATATCGACCGCCACAACCTAACGATGATGTTGTGGCTCGCCCCTTGTCTAAATATAACCGCTTGCTTTCATTACATAATAAACTGACATTACCGCGCTGTGTAAAATAATCTCCAGTCACTACATAACTACCTGGAGGAACCGCTGTATACAGCGCGAGGGACTTAGTCGGCGAAAACAGGTCCAAAGGACGAAAACCATAACCTACTCCCCAATCGACTTTCTTTTTACCTACAGAGCCAAACCACTGAGCTAACGAGAAGTCGTAATAAGCTTCTGAAATCGTAAATTTTGTTTCAGTACGCTGCTGTTTAGTCATACTAAAGGTGGTCGCCACCCTCACACCGCCCGCTTCATAATCCAAGTCTAAAGCAGCAAACGATAAATGAGCATCTGTCGTTTTAAAGAATTGACTATGATCGGCCTGACTAAATTGCTGCTGGGCTCTTAACGCAGTATTAAGCTGTGAGCCAGCAAAAGCCGGATTTAGTAAACTAAGCGTTAGTATCAGAAAAAAGCATCGTTGGTATATATACATCGTTATTACCTCCAAGTTGATGGAGGTAAAATAACGCTGTAGCAGGTGTATTTGTGATCTAACCGACGAAAGGGCAATAACTCGGATAAATGGTTACCAAGCAAGATAAAGCGAGCATGGCGCTCGCATTATTCAGAGTCGGTCGTTGAGGTGTGCCCCTCATCCTCATGGTGCTCAGGTTTTTTCAGCTTTATCTCTCTATCTGCCGAGGCAATGGTTTCCTTGCGGTGTGCGATGATCACCCGAGTGATTTTCAAGCGCGAGACGGCATCATTAATATCTTCTTCCAGTCCAGTATCTAGATGACTTGTGGCCTCGTCCATAAATAAAATTTTTGGATCTTTATATAAGGCGCGAGCGAGAATGATCCGCTGCTTTTGACCGCCAGATAAACTCGACCCCATATCACCAATCAAGCTGTCATAACCCATTGGCATTTCACTAATATCGTCATGAATTGCGGCAAGTTGAGCACAGTGCACTACCTTTTCCATATTAATTGGGGAATCAAAAAAGGCGATATTGTCTGCAACTGTGCCTGATAACAGCTCATCATCTTGCATCACCGCAGCTATTTGTTGGCGATATTGTCTTGCACCGATTTGACTCAGTGGCACACCATCAACCACTATTTCACCGCTTGAGGGCTTATTCAATCCAAGCATCAGCTTGAGTAATGTCGACTTACCACAGCCTGAAGGCCCAGTGATTGCCACTGACTCCCCCGCATGAACCGTTAAATTTAGTTTATCAATGACGTTTGGCGTTGCATCCGAATAGGAAAATGAGACATTTTTCACCTCGATTTTGCCTTCAATATTCAGTTTTCGATACTGATCTG
The DNA here is from genome assembly GCF_003934235.1 of Pseudoalteromonas sp. J010. Classification (NCBI taxonomy): domain Bacteria; kingdom Pseudomonadati; phylum Pseudomonadota; class Gammaproteobacteria; order Alteromonadales; family Pseudoalteromonadaceae; genus Pseudoalteromonas; species Pseudoalteromonas sp. J010. The sequence continues at coordinate 218,336 of NZ_RDBW01000002.1, forward strand.
GCTGTAACTCTTCTTTGTCGGTTAGTGCAATGTCAGCAATACGGTCGAAGTGCAAACCAAGCATCTTAAACTCAATTAACTTCTCAATAAGGTTTGCGGTTTTATCCATAAATTGGCGTTTATACGACATAAAAGCAAATAGCATCCCTGTACTAAACCCACCAGCAATCACCAAATGTGCGGCAAGGTAAACAACAATGATATTTTCAATCCCAAACAATGCCCGGTTGATAGCATCATAGCCAATTTTAAAGTTACCCAGACGTATATTATGATTAATTGCACTGGCATAGCGGTTTTGCCATTGCCCTTCTCGTTTTACCTCAGAGCCAAATAACTTGATGGTTTGGATCCCGCGTACCGTTTCCATGAAGTTTGAGTTTTCTTCTGCGCGCGCCATGATCTCCTGCTCGCTAATATTACGAAACGGCTTATACATGGCTATCCGGATTGCGGCATAGGCAATTACAGCGACTAGTACAACGGCGGATAACATCGGACTATAAAAGAAAATCATCGCCAATGTGATCACTGCCATTAAGCCATCGATAATGGCTTCTATCACCCCGGTGGTAAGTAACTGTTTGACCTGTTGTAATGAGCTAAATCGAGAAACCACATCTCCCATATGACGCTTTTCAAAGTAGGAAATAGGTAATCGCACTAGGTGATGAAACAGATTGGCACCCAATTGAATATTCATTTGGTTACCGAAATGCAGTAATGTAAAACCTCGCAGTGCATTCGTCGCGATTTCAAACACTAGCACCAAGAAAAAGCCAACGGCAAGTACTGTGAGCAGCGAGGTATCTCCGGTGAGAATAACATCATCAATCACCAACTGAATATAATACGGTGCTGCGAGCGTAAACACTTGCAACAAAATAGACAGCATAAAAATCAGCAGCAAAGAGCGCTTCAGTCCAGTGATCCGGCTCCAAAAATCAGAAAACCTTAGACTTGCTTTTTTCTCTTTCTTTTCAAACTCTTTTGTTGGGGTAAGCTCAAGCGCAACACCGGTAAAATGCTTCGAAGCTTCTTCCATGGTGTAAGTTTTTTCACCACCGGCAGGGTCATGTATCACGATGCGCTTTTCATTTGCTTTTTTGAGCACCACAAAATGATTCATATCCCAATGTAAAATGGCTGGCGCTTGTAAAGCATCAAGATCTTCTAGTTCAATTCGCAGTGGCCGTGAAGTTAAATGTAGCTTTTCAGCAAAGTGCATAATATCAAGCAGCGTACAGCCTTCTATTGAAATGCTAAAGCGTTGTCTAAGGCGTGTTAAGTCAGTGTGATGACCATGATACCCAGCGACCATTGCAAGGCTCGCCAGGCCACATTCAGCAGCCTCAGACTGGATGATCACTGGTAAAGATTTTCGAGACCAAAACTCTAATTTACTGGCTGCGCCTTCATGTTCCATTTCCATATCAACCCTTCTACTACTTATAACTGGCCTTTAATACTAAACACGGGATCAAACAACCAACGCAACAATGACCGCTCTTCCACCACAATATCAGCATCTAATGTCATCCCTGCTCGCAAAGCCGTGTCTTTGCCATAAGCCTTAACCGCTTGCTCGTTAAGCGCAATCACTACCCGATAGGCAGGCTCTTGAATAATACCCGGCATATTGGTTTCTTCTGGTAAAATAACACTATTGCTCAGCTCAACTATCTTACCCTTATAAATACCAAACTTTTCATAAGGGAACGCATGATACCTAAGCTTAGTTTCTTGCCCTGCTTTGATAAAACCAAACGCCGATGTTGGAATATAGACTATCGCTTGCATGTCACTATGCTCGGGAATAATAGTCAGTAAGTGCTGCCCCATTGACACATTTTTACCCAGCTTTGCCAGTAACCCTGTTACCACTCCTGCTTGAGTTGCTCGGATCTCACCGAGTCGCGCTTGTTCGATAGAAGAGATTTGAATAAGTAAATCAGCTTGCTGAGATTGTAGTTGGGAAATTCGATTCTGATGCTCAATCGGTAGTTTAGCCAATTGGTTGCTAATGTTTTTCAGTTGCGACTCAAGCGCAATACGTTCAGAGCGGATCGAAGAAGACTGTTGCTTTAATGACAGCAAGGTGTCTTTTTGACGCTGTAACTCAAGTTCGGAGATATAACCCGTCCCTTTAAGGGTAGCGATTTGGGTGACTAACTCTTGATTAAGCAACAACCGCTCTTGAAAGGTACTCGCTTGGCTTTCAAGCTCTTTTAGTTTTTCTTTTGCCGTGTTCTCTTGCTGGCGCAACTCTGCTATATCTAATTGATATTGCTCACGCAGTTGCTCAATTTGCTGAAGTAAATTTTGTTGTTGAAAGCGATATTGATTGAGTAAAGCTTGGTTTAACTCGGTTGCTTCAGTGCTGTGCTTTGCCGAGGCGATACGCAGTAGCGGCTGCCCAGCAACGACCTTTTCACCTTCTTTGACCAGTACTTCTGAGACCACCCCTTGTTGCATCGCACCAACACGCAGCAGCCCTCCACTGGGCTCAATCACGCCAGATACACTTTCCTTTCTGGTATAGCTACCGTTTGACAAAAACACGAGACTCAAAATAACCACCGCTAAAATAAGCAATCCAAGTGTTTTAAAAACAGGTGGTTGAACTAAGCTGATCGTGCCCTCTAAGCGGTGCTGTTTATGCTCTAACACCTCGCGGCGAAATAAATTTTCCATAGCACTTATCGGGTAATATTATTGTTAATATTTTTTTATTGAAAATACAATGTACCACGAGTGGTTACAGAAAGGAATGAAATAAGGCAAGTCACGCTTGCCTTATTGTTTTCACTGATAATTTAATCCTATCTCTATGATAGTGCGGATTAAATTACTTTTTCTTTGGGCGCTTCCAGCCATCCATATTACGTTGCTTACCTCTGGCAACCGCTAACTGTTTCTCTTTGACTGTTGCGGTGATCACAGAGCCTGCACCAATTGTGGCGGTACTGCCAATTTCCACGGGTGCTACTAACGAGGAGTTAGAGCCAATAAACGCATTATCACCAATGATGGTTTTGGATTTATTAACACCGTCATAGTTACAAGTAATGGTACCGGCGCCAATATTTACTTTTTCACCAACATCAGCATCGCCAAGGTAGGTTAAATGATTGGCCTTTGAACCTTTGCCCAAACGAGATTTTTTCATCTCAACAAAGTTACCAATATGCGAATCTTCCTCCATTATTGCACCTGGGCGAAGCCGTGCAAATGGCCCTAAGGTACATTTATCGGCTACTTGCGCATCTTCGATAAGTGTATTGGCTTTAATCACAACATTATTGCCAATTTTACAGTTTTTAAGTACGCAATTGGGACCGATCACTACATCATCACCAAGCTCAACACGACCTTCAAAGACAACATTTACGTCAATTTGTACGTCTTCTCCCGTCGTTACCTGGCCCCGTACATCAATGCGCGCAGGATCCGCAAGGCTTGCGCCATTCAGCATCAATGTTGTCGCTTGCCAAGCTTGGTAGGCGCGCTCCAATGCCGCTAGTTGAACGCGGTTGTTTGCCCCTTCAACTTCCATTTTATCGTCGGGCTGTGCTGAGGCGATCTCTACGCCTTCAGAATGTGCCATAGCAACAATGTCAGTTAAGTAGTATTCGCCCTGTGCATTGTTGTTCGATAATTGCCCAAGCCACTTTTTCAACAACTTGCCGTTAGCGGCCATGATCCCTGTATTAATTTCAGTGATCGCTAGCTGCTCGTCTGACGCATCTTTTTGCTCCACGATGCCAACCAACTTACCATTTTCTCTCAGCATGCGCCCATACCCTGTGGGGTTTGCCAAGTCCACAGTCAACACGGCAAGACCATTGTCAGGTGTGACATCAAGCAATCTTTGTAAGGTGCTTTTTTTTGTCAGTGGAACATCACCGTATAAAATCAATACTTTATCATCATCAGCAATGTGCTCTTTTGCAACGGCAACCGCATGACCGGTACCTAGCTGCTCTGCTTGATGCACCCAGTTAACTTGATTATGTGCAAGGGCAGCTTGTAATTGCTCAGCACCATGACCAAACACCAAATTTGTCGAGTGTGCCCCCAGTGAAACAGCATTATCAATAACATGCTGCACCATTGGCTTGCCCGCAATCGGGTGCAGAACTTTCGGTAATTTAGAGCGCATACGAGTACCTTTACCCGCAGCAAGAATAATTGTATTTAACGGCATGAACACAGGATCCTTTTTCTTGTGTCAGAAAACAAACGTACCACTCAACTCTCTTGTCTTTAATCCGGTCACTTCGATGTGCACCGCAATACTTTATCGATGTTAGCAGACAACAAGTGCTTACTTGATACACATTGAGACGTATTGTAGCGAGGAAAAGGGGGAAAGGTAAGTAAAGTACCTAATTTGCGAGACGTATTTTTTAAGTACTCGCTCGCTATAGTTAGTCGTACACAAAGCACATTCTAAGCAATGGTCTTACCTGAGTTTTTATGCTAGTTTCCTATCTGCAAAATACACAGGCACTCCTATCTCCATTTCTTTATCACTAGGGTTTTTATAATATGGCTTTGTCACAAGAAGAGCAGTTGATTTTAAGTAGCTTGAATAGCCAAGAAAAGTTACATTCTCAATCTTTTAACTATCAATCCGTTTTTCTTAGCTCAGTTATTCCTGATCCAACTAATGCGCGCTTTTTTCCTTGTGTTTTTATTGATGACGAACATGCAAAGCAATTTGTAAATCGTAAATTATCCAAAAAAGACTTGATGAATATCTATTATGGTGAGGACCGCGTACTTATAGGTAAGTCATGTATAATCAACTGCCTAAAATACGGCAGTCACGAATGGAAAAAAGCCAACCAAACCATTGAATCTATTATTGAACTTGGCAACAACATTTCCGTATCAGAGCTCATTCAAGTACCAACAATATATCCACTAGAAGATGGAAAATATCAGGTGCTTACGGGGCACCGACGCTTTTTTGCATTAGTTTATGCCAATGGCTTAGGGAGCAGCTCACAGTTCAAGATTTATGACAACAAGCCGCTTCTCACTAAGGTCAAACAATTCCAAGAAAACGCCAGCCGAGAAGATTTACCTCAATATGGTAAACTACAGGCCTTCTTAAGTGCCATGATGGAAATCGATTCCTTTAATAATGCACGCCTAAAGATAGGAATGAAAAAGCTTACTGTTAAAGAGACAGCTTCAAACCTAGGTATCTCCATGGGGGCATTTGACAATTATAATGTATTAACTCGCTACCCATGCGTGTTAGAGGCGTTTCAATCAGGTCTGAGCTTATCGTTTGTCAAAGTAAAAAAGGTGGTGTTAAGCGTCGAAGCTGAGTATCGCAGTAAACACGATAAATCGGTTCTTAATATCACTGATAAAAAGCAAATCAATCAAGAAATAAAGCAGCTACTCAGTGGTAAAAAAACGCCAACAAAAGCTAAAAAAGCTTTTAAGTTTAAAGCAATACAGTCTGCAAATACCCTTAAAACCCTTCTCACTTCTGATGTGACCACATTAGATATAGGTATCGACTGGGATAATATCGATTGGCAGGATCATGACGCTGTCAATAATGCCATGGCGACTGTTGTTGAGTATCTAGAAACGAGAGCAACCAGCCAAGCAACCTGAGCGTCGGCTAATTAACTGAACCCGCTGTGAGCACCTTAGCTCACAGCATTGTCCGATAAAATAACATGCTCAAAATAATAAATAGTAAGTAATCACAAACCATAAGAGCATTGTATATATTTAAAGTATTGCTTAATTTAGTAATACGCTTCTCTGATCTGTGACTTCTGACAGTTTATCCTTATTACAAATATGGCAATATTTAACCAACTCCAACAGAACAACAAACTAGGATGAATGTGATGATGAACAAAAACTATAATGTTGAGCTTATAAAATGGGCCTTTGAAAAAGGTTATAATTTGGGTCACGCTGATATTCAAGAAGGGATCCACATCGACTTCTATGAAATCGAGAAGCTATTTCTTAATGAGCTAAATGAACATGTACTCATTGCTGATAGTGAAGCTGCACTGCATGCTATTGCTCAATAACCTCCATCTCTGCACACTCACCACTATACAGTCAAAATACACCTATGCCTTATTTTGACTGTATTGCACTGCTGCCTCACGCGACTTGCAATTGCCGCTTGAGTGTATCTACTCCCTGCATATCTTTTCCAAATTGATTTATCACCGCATGCACTTCTGACGCACTATGCTGTGGCAAAATGTATTTCACAAAAGTCGCTAAGGTGCCGCTTGGACCAAGATCAATAAAAGTATAGGTGCCGCGTTTTAGCAGTTGTTCAATGGTTTGTTGGAAATCGACGGGTTCGCGGATCACCCCCCAATAATGCGCTTCACAGGGTGTATCTAACTCCGATTGTGTGAATGAGGACACACAAGGGATGTTCGGTTTTTGATAAAAAATGCTGCTAGCTGCGGCTTTAAATGGCGTTTCCAAGTTGTCAATCAGTGGGCTGTGGAAGCCATACTGCACAGCTAAAATCTGGCATACGATGCGATGCTCACCAAAGTAACCTTGCAGTGATTCGATGTTCTCCTTTGTACCACTCACAACCAAGCTACGGGCAAAGTTTTGTCCACTCACCCAAACGGATCCTAGTTTGTCGTGGTGTGCGGCTAATTCTTCACGCGTGCTTATAATTGCCATCATTCGCGCTTTTTCGGCGTTATTATCCGCAACGTTGGCTAAGTCAATTGATAACTTCAACCCCTCTTCTAATGACATCACTCCTGAAACGATGGCACTGACTATCTCACCTAGACTATAGCCAATTAATAAGTCTGGTTTTATGCCCGCTTCAATTAATATTTTAGATAAACTAAATTGAATAGCGATGAGCGCAGGGTTGGTATGAACGATTTGCTCAAATGGCATACTCAGTAGATTTTCTTCATCATATAATTGCTCGATAAAAGAGCTCCCAGTCATTGCCAGAACCTGCTCGTCGCAATAATCCATCCAAAGTTTAAACCTTGGATGGGTATGATATAGCTCTCTCCCCATCTGGAAATATTGCGAGCCCTGTCCAGAAAACATAAAAACTGTTTTTTTCATTTTTTACATTGCTCCTACATGTACCTGCTACGCTTAATGCCCCCGCGCTTTGGATGGGTAATACTGCTCTCGCTGCCAGATCATCAAGCGTAGTGAGGTAAGCCATCAACTGGCCATAAGCTCATCAAGACTGAAATAACCATTGTATCCTTGCATGTACACCACTGCCCTATGACCAAAAAGCACCACAGCCGGTGTACGTGTCGTCAACTCGTCATAACTCGCTAAGGTAGACTTCACAACGGCACCGACCGCATGGCTATTGTTCCACTGTGCCACTTTATCTCGCGCAGCTTTTGCTACATCAGCACGCTTTTCAATCGCTACATTTTGCAACGGTGTCACATGAGGTTTTGCTGGTGCCGGTTTGTTCTCAACGCCTAGCTCACGTTTAATTTTACCTATGATGTTGGTTAAAACAGGATTGTGTCCAAGCTCAATAAAGTCAGTCACTCCTTGGTCTATCATATACTTCACTGAATCAAACCACTTTACTGCGCTACTAATTTGCGTCGTAATATTCGTCACTACATTGTCTTGCTGATATTGCCTCGCAGATACATTGGCAATAATCGGGATTTTAGGCACAGAGAGCTGAAAATCTGCCACATAGTTGGTGAAGGCTTGTTGTGCATCAACCATAAAACGGGAGTGAAATGCACCACTGGTATTGAGCGGTACATACATCGCATTCCCTGTTTCAAACAATGTCTGAGCCTGCGCTAATTGTTTAGTATCACCAGAGATCACTGACTGCGTGAGGGTGTTGTGATTAGCCACTTCGATTTTATCGAGCTTATTATCACTCAACATTTGCTCTATCTTTTCTTTTTCAATATTTAAGATAGCAGCCATGCCACCACCCGCAGCTTGGCTCATCAATTCGCCTCGCTTTTTCACTAATCGTAGCCCTGTCTCAAACGAAAACGAGCCAGCAGCAAGTAAAGCGTTGAATTCACCTAAACTGTGGCCTGCAAAAAAGTCAGGTTGTTCGCCTCCCTCATCAATATATTTATAATAAGACAGCGCGTTCACGACGTAGATTGCCACTTGCGTGAACTGTGTTTTGTTTAGTTCTTTATTTGGGTCTTGTAAACATAGCGCTTTGATTGAATATCCAAGAATATCATCAGCAATTTTTGTAAGATCTGGATATTCATCGAATAAGGTTTCCCCCATTCCTTTTACTTGTGATCCCTGACCAGGAAAAACAATTGCCTTCATAAATTTCTCCCCATGCGACCTGCGTCGCAACATGATTAACTCAATTAGTTTCGGCTAAATAATTACTTAATCTTTTGTTTTTAATATAATTTTAATATTATTTCGCTTAATTAACTTGAGGTTTGGATAAGCAATGCTCCAACTCATTGTTGCTACAGCACAACTTAGTTTTTCCTGGCCTAGCCAGAGAGCGCTTGGGAAACTAGGGCGAATTTACGTACCAATAGCAGGCTATTGGAAGTGCATTCAACGCAGTTAGCGCTAAAACCAGCTGCCAAAAAGGCATTAATTATCCGCAACTTAGGTTAATTATACGCCTGTAGACAAACGGCTGTATTTAAACCACCAAACCCCATACTCATCTTCAGCGCATTCTTTATTTGATGCGATACACTCTGCGCTCTTACCCAATTAAAACTCTCTGAGATCGGCTCATCTAAGTTCCTTGATGGATGTAATTTCGCAGCAGACATCTGCAACAAGGTTGCCACCAGCTCGGTTGTGCCAGCCGCACTCAACCCATGCCCTAACAAAGACTTAGTGGTATTGATATGCGCGTGCTCCAACTGACAATGACTGAGCGCCCTAAGCTCGGTTTCATCTCCAACAATTGACCCTGTCCCATGCGGGTTTACATAGTCGATATCCCTCGCCGATAGATCCGCTCTTTTTAATGCCTCCTGAATCACCTTTACTTCGCCCTCATATGAGGGGTTAGGATTACGATTACCATCGACAGCGTGACTCCAACCGGCAACGCGACCATACGGAGTGATGTGACGATCCCTATGAACTTTATCCTTTTCAATCACCACCACAGCGCATGACTCTCCAAATAAGAAGCCATTATGTTGCTGATCAAAAGGCCTTAACGCCAGTTCGGGCTGGTCAGCAAACATGTCGGAGCCCATCGCCCCTAAAGAGCGAAAGGCTTGACACTCCCAGTACGACAAGTCCATCAGTGCCCCCACAGCGATGCACACATCTAGTTGTCCAGATTTAACAGCCTCTAATGCTTGTATCACTGCCAATTGTCCACTGGCAGAAGCGCCGCCAAGACTGTAGGCAAGTCCCTTAATAGGAAATACCTCTGTACATAAACCACAAATGTCGCTGTCCATGTAAGACATTGCATAAGTTGGCCGCACAAAAGGAACCTTATCTCGATAAGTATCCTGCATAAGGACATGCTCACGCTGTTGGATATTTGAGCCTCCGACAATGATGCCAATACGGTGTGGGTCGACTTTATCTAGCTGCGCATCATGCCAAGCCTCACTCAACGTCGCTAATACCGCTTGTGCGCTATAGGATATATTTCGCAACGAAAACTTAGACACATGCTCAGGAATCGACAAAGCGTCAATTTCAGCACCGATAAACTGACTTGTTTGCTTTGTTGAGCTCGGATACTGGCGGCCAGCGCGCTTCATCACGGCAAAGTTATGCTTGCCCGCAATGAGTGCGTCGCTTACCGCCTGTTTCCCTTGCCCAACAGCAGTCGTGATCCCTACACCGGTAATGATCAACGACTCTTGGCTACAGTTTTTCATGTAGGATGCCCGCCAAATCCCCCATACTTTGCGCTTTAGCCAACTCAATCAACGGTACGCTAATACCCAGCTTCTCTAGGGTCATCATAATAATTTCCGATCGATCTATTGAGTTGGCACCAAAATCACGCATTGACTCAGCGAGCTGAAATGGATGACCTTCAAGATCAGGAATGACTTCACTTAGATTGCGGGTAATGATATTAAAGATGTCTTGCTTTTCCATTTTTATCTCCAATGTAGATATCCAATACCAATTTTGGCCTAACACATGATCCGTTTGAGCGCATCTACTGATGCTGGAACGGTAGCGGTGTTATCAACACCGTGTTACCACCTCAAATAGATCTCGTAATTAAACCTATTGGTATCACTGTTGTTTTCATAACTGCGGATCACACAAATTAACGACCAAATAACTCTGCGATGCGCTCTTTTACTTGTGGTTGATTAAATGTTTTGTCATGCATCACAACTTCACTTTTTATCGCCTGACTTAGACCAGCACGTAACTCGCTAACCAAATGATCTTTTAAAGTCACTAACGAGTATCTGGGCTTTTCAGCCAAAGTGGATGCTAACTCGTATGCGTATTCCATTACTTCAGCTCGAGGCATTACACGAAAAGGAACTCCTCTTTGTTGTAACTCCGCACCTCGATAATTTTTTGCACTCAGCATCATTTCTTCCGCCAGGGCAAATCCTAATTTTTTCGGCAATACAAAGGTCGCGCCCATTCCAGGCGTAAACCCATACTTCATAAAATTCGTGGTATAGATACTTTCGCGACTCAAAATGACAATATCTGCAAACATACCTAAGACAAATCCACCTCCAATCCCATGTCCTTGCATTGCAGCAATAACAGGGATAGGGCAGTTAAGCGCTAAACTATATAAATCTCGGTCCGAAAATTTACCTTCCCCCCCCGATAAATACAGTAAATCCTCTTGCGTTCCTCCACTGGCAAAATAATTATCAAAGCCTGTTAGAATTACGACCTTATACTCCGTATTCTGGCCAACTTGCGAAAAGGCATCGATCAAGCCGTCGGTGAGTGCTGCAGAAAAAGTATTCTTGTTCACTTTATCCTGCATAGTGATTTGCACTACACCAGAACTGACTTCACTCACAGCAACAGCAGGTTCGCTCATGCTCTGTTATCCTCCCAAGGAAATTGTCCGGTTTGGGTGTACCGCACAATCTTTGCAACATTTTCAGGGTCTGAGAACACAGCCAAGTTTCCCGCCACAGCAGGCGCTTTAGCATCATCAATAAAGCTATCTAATTCAGCTAAATATGCTTTATAACGGGATATTGCTTTTTTATCTAATCGACGCAGGCGTAGCAAGTGCCGACGAAGTAAGTTGGTACTGTTTTGCTCTATCGTATCAACCAGCCCCCATTCTGCTGCTTGTGATGCTTGAATAGGCTGTGTCATCAATGTCATATAGTTCGCTTTGGTCACGCCAATTCGGCGGATCAAAAATGGCAAAACACACGCTGGCATGAGACCAAACAATAGCTCAGACAAGCTAAAGGTTGCCGCTGACTCACTCAGCACAATATCTGATGCTGCGACCAAGCCAACGCCACCTGCATTCACCTTGCCGCGCACATGAGCAATGGTCAAATAAGGTCCTGTCGCCATCTTTTGCCATAACTCATACAAAGGCGCTGGGCTATCTTCTTGCGCGTCGTCATCAGAGCCAACCTCCTTAAAGTCCGCCCCAAAACAGAAAACCGACTCAGTACCTTCTAATACGACGATTTTCGCCTGTGTTTCACACACTTGATAAATATCGATCAATTCATCAATCATCTGTTCGTTTAATGCGTTATCAGCATCAGGGCGATACATTTGTACAAAACAAATATCCTGCTCAAATCGAACCTTAAGCGTGTGATAATGATTTATACCCATTCATACTCCCTATGAAATTCTGTGATGCGCTTTAAGAACAAGGTAGGCACTGATTGAGATGTCCTCGCTTTAGGTGCAAAACTCGTGTCCAGCTCCACGTTACGGGTACCGAACTTCACCATGTTGCTGTCGATCAGAAGCTGCTCGTACTCATCCATGGTCAATTCATAACGGCTATCTAGCTGTGCTTTGATATTTTGAGCGCGTAGTCGCTCTTGGCTGGTTTTAGTCACTACACCACTGAAAAATTCCGAACAACAACCTGAACCATAAGAAAACACACCTACACGCCTAGGGTCATCAAAGTTGCCATGCACGATGGTACTGGCGAGTGACAGCATGGTTGTTGCCCCCATAATGTTCCCCACCCGCTGGCAGTACATCAAACCCGGCATAATGCGCTGCTCAAAGTCTAATTCAATATCTGCCGGTTTGGCTCGCTCTAGCTTACGCATCAGATTACGGTGAGCACCTTTAATCATGCCACCAAAAGGCGTGTGCATTGCAATGTAGTCAAACGTGTCTTTATAGCTGCTTTCTGGCACCCGTTTTTGGTACTCCAAAAAGCTATGTTCAAAGCAATCTAAATAGGATAGTAAAGATAGATCAGAATCCCCCGCATCAGCGTCAGGCATTGGACGACATGTATCCATTACCTCATAACCGTAGTAACCGTTTGCACCAATATCTGCCTGAAAAATATAAGGCTTATCACTCACAAGCATTGCAACGGCACCTGAACCACCACTTGGCTCAGCAAAGGACCAATCTTCGGTAAGGGCATCTCCTCCTTCTTCCGACATAAAGCGTGACAAATCAGTTGCAATCACTAATACCTTTGCGCCAGGTGAAACTTGAGATAACACGAAGTTAATTGCCATTTGTAATCCAGCCACCCCAGAATAGCAGGCATTTTTTAACTCAAATAGGCGACAATTACGATTTAAACCCAGTAGGTCATGACAGTAGGTACTCATTGATTTACCAAAGTCAAAAGCTGACTCGGTACAGGTGATCACCATCTCGATGCGATCTTTTTCTTCTGCGGTAAGGCTGTCGATAATTGGCTTTGCCGCGTTCACCGCGTAGGTGATCGGATCTTCGTACGGTAAGGTCACCGTTTTCTCTTTCATTAAGAGGTTTTCAAATCGCGTCATATCCAAGTTTCTGTGCTTGGCCAACTTATTTACATCCAAATACGCAGTGCCAGAAAACACATTCATGGCCTCGATACCAACTAAACTCATATTTAATTCCTAATTTTGTTTTTAATTTTGAAAATAATCTTAGCTTTGAGATCTAGCAGTGCAGTGCTGCACTTATACCAATTTGACTTAATACTTGCTCAATTTGAAGGCGTAAATCTGACGCTAACAGCGTTAAAAATCTCTCATTTAGAACAACTAAATAGCAAAATTTTTACCTAGTTATCGACAACATTTTCTCGCTTCAAAATAGACCACTTAATTAAGCAAATTGGTATTACTTGAAATCAAAAACCCTTGCGCTACTTTGCCGTTTCCTCAATCGAAAAGCAGCGAAAGAGCTTTTATCCGGGAACTGCAAATAAATGTTTTCCTTCAGTAATGTACTGAAATATTGACCAGGCACCTTACCGTAACTATGCCCAGGAAAAACCCGTGTATCCATTGCCATAATCGCTTTTAACCGCTCAAGACTTGAGTACATATCGTGTGCAGCAACAATGTCAGGACATAACCCACAGCCTTCGGCAAAAAGCACATCACCTGTAAAAATATTTTTATCTATCAAATAACATGTGCTCCCTGGAGTATGGCCTGGTGTGAGCACAGGTTGAATTTTCATATTTCCCACTAAGAGTGGCGATTCATCAATGGGGATCAATTGCGCAGCGTGATACCCTGCATATTCAATTTCTCTTTGTGACATCCAAATCGGGCAGTGATAACTCTGAGCTACGGTTTGTGCCAAATGAGTATGATCACCATGAGAATGGGTGAGTAATACTCCCACCAAGTCAACACCAGCTTGATGTATCGCGGCATTGATCTTGTCCAGTTCCCAAGCTGGATCGACAATAACGGCTAACCGCGATACCGGATCCACCACTAAATAGTTGAAATTAATCATTCTGTGGTGTGAAACCTTTAACATGATCACTTGCGGCTTAGTTGCTGCACGCACTTGCTCTTGATAAGACATACTCATTGATGACCTCATTTAGTGTAGAGCTTGTTCCAATCGATACGAGTACCGCGACTCCATAACTCTGCCAACTTATCCGTTTCATTACTTTCGATTAAATTATCCAAAAATTCACGGCCCGCTGGGGTGTCATTAAGTACTAAGTGCTGCTCCGTGGCATTGGATTTCACACGGCCTCGCATTACCTGCATATGGTGCGACTTGCCTTGCGAGGCAACAAAGTCATCTGCCAACTCGGTAAGCTCAGTTAAAGAACTGGCGATAAAGGCAACTCGCTCTTGCATTTCGGCCCGACCCAATTGCATGGTGTAGGCAATATCACGCAGCGATAAAGCCGCCACCTGTGATGATTGACAGTATTTGCTAAGCTCAGCAACATAGTCCAACAAGCGCTCTTCATTTTTGGCAGAAAGCGGAAATACATAGCGTTGCGTGGTATTATTTTGCTCCGTATCAAGGTCGTAAAGTTCACTGTTAAACTCCTCCAAGATCACATGAGCATTTACTCCACCAAAACCAAAACTACTCACGCCAGCAACTCGGGTTTGTCCTTCTGGCACTATCCAGTCCATCGCTTGTTGTGCTACACGATAAGGTGTGGATTTAAGATCAATGTAAGGATTGAGAGTATCACTGTGCAGACTCTTCGCTATCTTTTTATGTTTTAACTGCATGATCACTTTTATCAATCCCACCACCCCAGCACTATACTCTAAGTGGCCGATATTAGACTTCACACTGCCCAGCACACACTCATGGTTTGACGATGCGCCACCGAGGTCGCGTGACACCATTTTCAAGCCGTTAACTTCAACCGGATCGCCCAGCTCAGTACCAGTGCCGTGACATTCAATATAACTCAAGCGAGTAAAGTCCACTCCCGCATCTGCAATGGCTTTTTTCACAACCGCAGCTTGTGCTTTTGGGTTCGGTGCTGTCAGTGAAGTAGAGCGTCCACCGTGGTTTTCAGCGGTGCCTTTCACCACAGCGTAAATAGTATTACCATCTTTTAGTGCATCAGGTAGAGACTTCACCATTAACATGCCCACGCCTTCGCCTCGAACATAGCCGTTGGCTTTATCAGAAAATGTTTTACAGCGACCATCTTCACATAACATCCCTGACTTCGCGAAACTAATGTAGCCATCAACAGACAATAGTAGATTCACGCCTCCAGCAACAGCTTGCTTACAATGCCCAGCACGAATGGCTTCAACGGCACGATGAAGCGCTACTAAGGCGCTGCTACACGCGGTATCAATAGGATTACTTGGACCATGCCAATCCATCAAGTAACTGATCCTATTTGGCCCCATAGAATCCACTGTCCCCGTTGCGGAATAAGCTTCAATAGGTAGCCCATGCAAAATAGACGAATAGCCACTCGGTCCACACCCCACAAATAACCCAGTATCTGTGCCTTTAATATCCTCACCGGCACAACCACTGTGCTCAACACACTCCCACACATACTGCATCATCAGTCGCTGTTCAGGCGTCATATACATTGCTTCTGCGGGAGAGATACCAAAAAAGAGCGGATCAAACTCGGCGACGCCATCAACGAACGACCCCCATTTACTGACTCCAGGGTAATCTCTCCAGTCCCAACGATCCGCTGGTATTTCTGAAATCATGTCCTTTTCTTGGATAAGCATATCCCAGAACTCTTGAGGCGTTCTTGCACCTGCCACCCGACAACTCAGACCGATAATCGCAATGTCTTTTTCTCTATATCGAGCCGCAGTGACATAAGACTTTTTGAATGTTTGTGCAAACGCACTTTGCGCATTCAATTCTACATCTAGTGAAACGTTAGACTGCGGTGCTTGCGCTTTGCTAGTACTTTGTTGCGTTTGCTCTACAACTGACAGTTTTTCTGCCAATTCTTCAGCACAGTTTTCAGCTAAGTACTCAGTAAATGCTTTGATGTTTGAGGCTTCAAATAATACCGTTGGCATCAGATTTAACCCAAAGCGCATATTGAGACGGTTTACAAAGCTCGACATCATAATTGAGTCAAACCCAAAAGATGGCCAATCTGCTTCATCATCAATTTGGTTTGCTCTTAACTTGAGGTGCTCTGCCGTTTGCGCTCTGATCTGTAATAAAATTTCCTTTTCTAGCTTTTCAGACTTTACACTGGTTTTATGGCTGCTACTTGGGGCGTCTTGTTTGTTGATTTTCTGTTTTTGTTTAAACAAGCCAGCCACTGCCTTTTTATTACCAAATAAAACCACTAGCTGGGTCTCACCGCTAGCCAATACTTTTTTCAATGCTTCGATACCGGCATCCGCTGGTAGTGGTCTAATTTTAAAGGTGTTAAAGAGCTTCTGCTTACTTTCTTCATCAAGCTGCATGCCTTCACTGTCCCACAGCGGCCAGTTAATACTGACACTGTTGCCAGAACGTTGGCCGAGTTTCACCAACTCAGCACGCTGCTGCATAGAGGCATCCATGTAGCCATTCGCAGCGGCATAGTCAAATTGGCCACTATTACCCAACGCTCCTGCGATAGAGGAAAAGCACACGAAATAGTCTAATGTTAGCGCTGCGGTCGCTTTGTCCAGATGATCGAGCCCGGTTACTTTTGGTGCCAAAACCTGGTCAATCTCTTCATTGCTCTTGTTATTGATATAATTATCTTTAATTGTCCCTGCACAGTGAAACACCCCCTGAATATTTGGGTATTGTGCTATCAACGCAGCAACTTCATGCTCATTGGTAATATCACACTGCACATACTGCACCGTCGCGCCCTGCGCCGATAATTCATCGATGATACGTTGCTTTGCGCCATCAATAGCACTGCGCCCGGTCAGTACCAAGGTATTGCCTTGACTATGCTTGGCAATATCCGCTGCAACAAGTCTGCCTACCCCACCTAAACCGCCAGTAATGAGAATACATTTATTATCAGGCCAAACAAAAGTCGCGACATTGCTCATGTCCGTTTCGCTGTAACTTAGCTGTAGTTCTTTATTTTGTTGGTATAAGCGACACTCAAATTTCGCATGCTCTTGCGTGATGGTTTTTAGCGAAGCCATGATGCCTTTGAAAGCACTCTGCTGCTGATTAAGATGTATATCAAGGCGAGATGAGCCATTTTTGTCATTAAGTTGTGTCTTTACGCCATGACTTACTGACTTAACTAAAGAAGTATAATC
Organism: Pseudoalteromonas sp. J010; assembly: GCF_003934235.1. NCBI lineage: Bacteria > Pseudomonadati > Pseudomonadota > Gammaproteobacteria > Alteromonadales > Pseudoalteromonadaceae > Pseudoalteromonas > Pseudoalteromonas sp. J010. The sequence goes on from NZ_RDBW01000002.1 coordinate 235,498, forward strand.
ACCTTGCGCGACTATGACTTGAGGCGCGGGATCATCAGCAATAGTATCGACGGCCACCCACTTTGGCTTGTAATAAACCAATTGTGGCTGGTTAGAGCTTAAGTCTATTTCACGGGTAAGAAACCCTGTGATCCGAACACATACATTGCCCTGCTCGTCCGATGCTGTGTAGTTTATCCCTTCTGCGGTTTTCTCTATGTATCCATACATAGTATCTACCAAAGGTGAAAATATTTCTGTTTGTACCACCGCAAACGGCACTTCGTTTTCATCCGGATCCGTTGACAAGGCAACACCACCTTGGATGATGCTATCGAGCATCCCAGGATCCATACACATACCGCGCTTACTGGAATTCGGCAACGAGATTTTACTTAAGGCACATTCGTCACCAATGTAAATAGACTCAACACCACGATGGCTTGGACCAAGCAACACCCCTCTATTTTTAAAATAGTCATAAAATGCCTGTTTAGTGGGGCCTAGCTTTGCACACTTGGATTTGAGTTGGTCAAGGTCTAACTTGGGTACTTCACCATTGTTGTAAACATGGCGCTCTTTGATGTAAGCCTTACTTTGAAAGTGAACGCCCAGCTCGGTTTTCACTTCAATGCCAAACTCCCCAGTACTGCCTGGATACACGTGCACCTCTAACGCACACTCTTTAGATACTAATAAGGCACTGACAAACACACTATCTTTAAGGACAACCATGTGCTGATCAGACATGGGAACCAAGCGCTCTATGGCGGCTCGACTGATTTCTAAATAGGCCATTCCCGGTAATATTTTTTGGCCTTGAATAATATGATCGGCTAAAAACGCTTCTTTGCCTGTAAATATCGATGTAAATATACCTGTTGGATACTCTTCCACAAGAGCCTGAGGTCCTGCTGCTGTCATTTCTATGATCCTATAAACTGTAATAAAACGCGATTCTTATTGTTCTAATTCAGAGAGGTAGAGACTAAATCGTCTCTACCTGCTTATCTGTTTGCTCTGCAAACGAGCGTACGTAAAAGTCTTTGAATCGGACTAATACTTCACCTTGCTCATTGAGTAACTCAATCGTAAATGTCTTCACATCTTGTGTGCGAGTATGACTGTCATTGAGCGACACATACGCGTAGCAAGTCGATGTCAAAGGTTTAATCAGCTCAAGCTCATCAAGCGCAAATGGTAAGAACACAGAATCAGTTTCACTGCTTTGTGCTAACAAACCCACTATAGTTTGGAAAGCACCATCAACCAGGCTAGGATGCAGCACATAGTGTTCAAACTCGGCTCGCTGCTGCGCATTTAACGCAATACGAGACAGCGCAAACCGTTCACCGATATAAAGTTGCTGTATTACCTGAAACGCCGATCTATATTCGATACCTGATCTATTAAAGCCATCATACACCGCTTGGGCAACCTGCGATTTCTGACACTGCGCTTGTAAAGCGCCTAGATCTCGCACTTTTGGCTCCGTGTTTTCACTCATTGCGTACATAATACGTCCCTGAGAATGCGCATTCACTTCGCCAAATATATCCATCGAGCTCACTTGAAACTCGACATCATCTCCAACCTGCTGAAGATTAATGTCCACTTCAATACTCTCAGCATCAATTTCAAGTGGTGCCATCCAGACAATATCTCGAATACCAGCAACTCTGCGTTTTGCTGCCATGGCACCACAGATATTCGCCATTTCGATAAACCCTGCACCTGGGAAAACCGACTTACCAGCCACTTTATGATCCGTCGCATAAAAAGCATTTTTGCTTAGTTGGGCACTAAATTTTATGCCATCCAATGTTGAGCTATTATGACTCACTAACGGATGCAGTGACGTTGTAACGGCTTGCTGATTGCTCGGCTTACTGTGCAGGTCTGTTATCCAGCATCTTTGTTTTGAAAACACCGTGCCAGGCACCGCAACCTTGCGCGGTAGCGTACTATAGTGCGCAGCCCAATCTATGGATGCACCATAACACCAGGCGACAACATCAAAGTGGGGCAGCACCGCTGCTTCACCCAACGCGGCTAATTTCTGACTGCGTTTTGACTTACTTAACACCTCACCTTGATACACATGCTCAGCATCTTCATGGTCGAGCCACGCTTCAAGTTGCTGTACCAGCGCGTGGTGGGAATCTGCAACCACGGCAAATCGATAGCGCAGCGCTTCGCGCCCGACCTGTAATGTGTAAGCTATCGAGTCCAGAGGTACCTGCGCATTCGCTTTAACATAGTCATTGAATGCAACAACTTTGCTGCGTACTTGCTCTTTTGTATGTGCTGACAATACAAAAGTCAGCTCTGACGATGCTGAACAATCACTCATAGGCGGCACTGCAGCATGCTCTTCAAGGATCAAGCAAGCGTTAACGCCTCCCGCTCCAAAGGAGTTGATCAGCGCTCGCCTTGGTGCCCCCTCGCTTAGCCACGGTGTCAGTTTATGTTGTAATGTGAAGCCAGTAGCAGCAAAATCTATATTCGGATTGACATCATCCGAGTGGATTGTTGGTACAAGTTCCTTATGCTTCATTTGTAGCAAAATTTTTGTCACGCCAGCAATACCCGCAGCAGCTTCTGAGTGACCAATGTTGGACTTAATTGACCCTAATGCACAATGGCTGGGTTTGTGTTTACCAAATCCGTGGTTAAGTGCCGTCACCTCAAGACTATCACCTAGCTGAGTTCCGGTTCCGTGGCCTTCAATATAACTGATGGTTTCTGGGGCAACCTCTGATAATGTCAGTGCTTGCTCAACCAATGCAGCTTGAGAGTTTGGGTTTGGTGCCGAGTAACCATTTGAACGTCCTGAGTGCTCGCATGCACTGGATAGAATAGTAGCATAAATATGGTCGCCATCTGCTATCGCGGCTTTGGCAGGCTTGAGTATTATACTCCCTACTCCCTCTGCGGGAATAAAGCCATCATCACCTGCACCAAAGCTTCTATTTTTGCCGTGTTTGGCAAGCATTTTTCGCTGACAAAGCGATTGGTATTTAGCTGGATGCAAGTAGAGATTCACACCACCTGCAACAGCCAATTTACACTCGTTTTTGCGAATACTTTCGCAGGCTAAGTGCATGGCCACCAAGGATGACGAACAAGCTGTGTCAACAGGCATGCTCGGCCCTTTAAAGTCAAAGAAGTATGACACCCGATTGGCAATCGACCAAGGCAGCGCACTTGGAATGTACTGCTCACCCGCTGTATTTGGGTCGCTAAGTAATAGGTTATAGGTATTTGTCGTCACACCAACAAATACACCAACATTAGCTTGCTTTTTACTTCCATACTTGGCTTTTAGCGTTTCTCTATTATATCCCGCGTCTTCAAAGGCCAACCACACTGACTGCAAAAATAAGCGTTCTTGTGGGTCTATGACACTCGCCTCTGGCACACTCAGGCCAAAGAAGCCATGATCAAACTTATCAACATCAGCTAAAAATCCGCCTTGATTACAGTAAATCTTACCGAGACTTGCCTTGGTTTCATCACTGTCAAAATACGCGGCTTGATCCCACCTATCGCGTGGCACCTCACACGTGAGATCTTTCCCAGCTCTGATCTGCTGCCAAAATGACGTCAGCGAGTCACAACCAGGGAAATAGCCGTGTAAGCCCACAATTGCAATTTTATCTATTTCTTCCTGTTGCTCTTTTTGCTCCACAGCCTTGTTAACATCTGCTTGTAAAGCAGCTGCTTGTGGCGTTACAGGTGGAGTGGCTGGCTGCGATGTTTGACTGCGAAATAAGGTTGCCAATTTTGCGCGCTCTTTATCAACCAGATGATCGGCCAGTGCCTGTGGTGTTTCATACTCATAAAATAAAGTTTGTGACAGCTCTCCTATATCTTCTGCAAATACTGCATTGATTTTACTGATGACAATGGAGTCTATACCATAGCTTTCAAAGCGCTCATCAGGATCTATTTGCTCTGCAGGCAGCTGGATAACTTGGCCAATGACTTGCAGTAAATATGCTAGTGTCAACTGTGCCAGCGCGATATTATCACCGCCATCAAGCTCCACTTGCGGCGTTGGGCATGTCGGAGCGCACATATAATTTGATAACGCCTCAGGCTTGCCGTAGAGCAACACTAGGTTGCTTACATCAGTGCCTAACATTGCTTGCCAGGACGAGAGTCCAACTTCACTTGGTAATGGCAACATTCCAGTGCGCGCCTGTACTATCTCCAGTTCGCTTTGTGAAAGCTGCATGCCGCCGTCTTGCCAAAATGGCCAATTAATTGAAAGTGAGTCCCCTTGCCTTAACCCTGCTGCGACTTGCTGCTGACGAAATTGCGCAAACTCATCTAAGAATTGATTGGCACACGCATAATCAGCTTGGCCTAGATTTCCCATCGCACCAGCTATTGAAGAAAACAACACAAAGCAGTCAAGATCGATATTCGCTGTCGCAATATCAAGATTAATACATCCTGCCGACTTCACTTCTATCACATTAGTAACGGTTTCGATCTCTTTATTAAAGATAAAGGAGTCTTGTTGCACACCAGCACTGTGTAATATGCCATTCAACTGTTTATACTTGGTTTCAATATGGGTAATTAAATTCGTTACCGCAGTGAGATCTCGAATATCTACTTTAAGGTATTCCACATCGCCAATGTCACGCAACTTTCTAAGCTGTGTTGCTTGATACTGCGCCAAGCTGGAGCGACCAACCAAGATTAACTTAGCATTATATTGGCGCAATAGATGCTCAGCAAATAAATAGCCCAAGCCACCTAGACCACCGGTGATCAAATACACCCCACGGTGTTTTAAGGGGACATTGTGATTTTCCGAAGCCAAGTCACGGTATTGTTGATAATGCTTTTCAAAGCGCGTCAAAGATTGCTCGTCTGGACTTGCGGTATAACGAACCTCGCTTCCTTGTGGGGTAAATGAATCAAGCTCCGCCGTTAAAATGGTTGCCGCTTGAGTATCATCTTGTTGCGACGGTAAAGAAGATAACCATGGCAACTCAACTACTTTAGCCTGATAAGCTGGGCTTTCCAGTTGTAAACTCTTACATACTCCGGCTAATGCGGCTATGGTACGCACCTGCTCTGGATGATGGCGGTACGCAACCACGATTTTCGCGGCATCAATCGCTTTGTTATTCAACATGGATTTAGCAAGCAAGATCAATACACTAGCATAGTGCGATAGGGGCTTACTGCTATTAGAGCTTGAGTCCACATAATAAATCACCTTATCTGGTAACGCACCGTGCGATACCAATGTAGCAATCAACTTCTGCATGTGTGACTCATTTTCAAAATCGAGACTAAATTGTGACGCTGTTGTCGCAGTATACTGCTCTCCCTGCGTCACATGGATAAAGCGATTATTTTCCTGCTGCTGATGCAGTCTTGATAACAACAACTCAGTTCCACCGACCACCAATACCGTACTACTTTCATGGTTAAGCGCTGGCACTAACGGTGCTTCTTGCCAACATGGCGCAAAGCAAGCCGTTGCAGGTGCAAGCTCTGCTACTGGAGTCTGTGCCGCTGTTGTAGCAACAGGTTGAGCTGTGATTTCTTGATTACTATCGACATTAATCCAGTAGCGCTCCTTAGCAAAGGGGTAACCAGGCAAAGAGACTTTTTGCGGCGTCTTGGCGTCTTGATATAGGGTGTGCCAATCCACTTCCAGCCCCTCACTCCAGCGTGCCAACAGCTGCTGATACTCTCTATTCATTATTAGACGCTGCGTCATCACGCTTGAGTCTACATCACTTGATGCTTTATTTACTTCGCTATTTGGTTGGCGCTGCGTACCAGTATAAAGCCCTGCAATGTCGACATTACCATTAAGATACTGTGCTAATAAGTCACCCAGTTGCGCTGTGGATGAGGCATACATACCCACCCTTGCTTTCATGTGAGTACGACCAACTTGTAACGTGTAAGCAATACTATCTAACGATGTATCTGGATGCTCATGTAAGTGGTTCAGTAAGTCTGCTGCCTTTTGCGTTAATTGCTGGGGCGTTTTTGCACTCAGCGGGATCAGCCTAGGGCGCGACGTATCATCTGAATGGTTGATGTGGCGATGACTCTGGTACTCCTCGATGACCAAATGCGCGTTGGTGCCACTAAAACCAAAAGAGCTTACAGCTGCGCGACGTAAGGCGTTACCCTCTACCTCCCACGGCGTTTCATGCTTAACGACAAAAAAGGGCGATCCGTCAAAATCAAATAGTGTATTTTCAGTTTCCATATTTAAGCTCGGGACTAAGCGCTGGTGCTTCATCGACATCAGCACCTTCTGTACGCTAACGACTCCCGCAGCACCTGAGGTGTGACCAATATTGGTTTTTATCGACCCGATACCACAATATTGCGTGCGCGTTGTGTACTCTTTAAATACCGTGCTTAGTGCTTCAAGCTCTATAGGATCGCCAAGCTTGGTGCCGGTGCCATGTGCTTCAACATAGCTAATCGTCTGAGGGTCAATATCAAACCTTTTATACAAGTCACGCTCTAGCTCAATTTGACTGCTTACACTAGGCGCAGTAATCCCATTGGTTTTACCATCTTGATTGATTGCTGATCCAATAATCACACCATAAATATGATCATTATCCGCTTGCGCATCCTCAAGGCGCTTCAACACGACAGCACCAACGCCTTCGCCCGGTACAAAACCATCCGCAGTATTATCAAATGTTTTACACTGACCTGCTGGCGACAACATACCGGCCTGACACATGCCAATATATGAATCCGCACTGAGATAAAGGCTCACACCGCCTGCTAATGCCATATCCACTTCATGATTTTGGAGTGCTTGACAACCTAAGTGCATCGCAACTAACGAAGAGGAACATGCCGTATCAATAGGAATAGCAGGGCCCTTTAGATTTAAATAATAGGCGATACGAGCAGCACCTATCGCAAAGCTATTTGCCGTTGTTTCAACTTCACCTTGTGTGTCTTGTGCCAGTAATAATGAATAGTCGTTATTCATTATGCCCATGTACACACCACACTTTTTATTGCTCAGCATCTCGTTAGAGTACCCAGCATCCTCAAAAGCACGATAGCTTTCTTGCATAAATAAACGATGCTGAGGATCCATACCCCGTGCTTCACTTGGAGAAATTTGGAAAAATAACGGGTCAAATAACTCAATGTCATCCAACGCCCCTATCCATTTTGCATAGATGGTATTACGGTTTTTGCGTGTAGGGTCGAAGTAATCATCAACATTCCAGCGCGATTTAGGCATTTCAGTGATAGAGTTTTTACCCTCACAGAGGTTTTTCCACAAGGCGTCGACGTTTTCAGCATCTGGGTAACGCCCAGATATACCGATAATTGCAATTTTACTCGGTGTAGTACTCGCACAATGCGTGCCGTTCACGGGTGCTTCAGGTGTCGTAGTGACAACCTTGGTGTCGGTAGACGCTTGCGTATTTAGCGGCATGGGTTCTGGTGCGACTGACACGACCGTCTCTTGCTCTTGCTCTTGCTCTTGCTCTTGCTCTTGCTCTTGCAGTAAACGGTGCACGTAAGCTGACAACTGTTCAAGGTTGCTGTAGTCATACACTCGGGTCGCTGCTAGATCGAGTCCATAGGTATTATTTATCTCTTTAACCCACTCCACCCCAACAATCGAGTCGAGTCCCAAATCAATAAAGGCAGAGGTTGGTGAGACTTCATTTTTATCTAGATATAAAGCTTCAGCAAGACTGCTTGATAAGTAAGTTAATACCTCTGATGGCTCAATACGTGTTTGCTCCACACGGCGGCTTGCCTCAGTGTGTACCAACTGTGCCGGCGGCGTCAGTGAGCGCGGCGCCGCAGCACCTATCTGCTGATGAATATATGTCGTTAACGCATTAATATTTGCATAGTCATAGACTCGCGTTGCAGCAACATCAAGGTCTAGCGTTTTGTTAATTTCTTTAACCCACTCAACACCAATAATGGAGTCTAGACCCATATCAATAAATGGCTTCTCAAAATCAATCTCTTCGGTGGCTAAAAATAGCGCATCGGCAAGGGTACTCACTAAAATACTCTGCACCGCACTTTTACTCATCGGCTCCGATGCAGCGTAATCCGTAACAACAACGTCTTGAGTTTGAGAGGTGGCAGGTGTGGGCGCCTCTGGCGTACTATTTTTCAACTCTTGTTGAATATATCCCGCCAGCGCTTTGACGTTGGCATAGTCATAGATCCGCACAGCGGCGATGTTTAGGTTGTAATGCTTGTTAATATGCTTAACCCACTCAACACCCAAAATAGAATCTAACCCCAGCTCTATAAATGAGCGCTCTTGCTCCACTTCTTGGTGCTCAAGATAAAGTGCATCAGCTAAGCTTGCACAGAGCACCTTAATTATCTCAGCAAGGCTGGGAACATCAGCAGATGGGATAACGTGCGCTGGTGTTTCTAGGACATGCGCTTTGCGCGGTTTTATAATCGGTTTTGCGGTTATCACGCTGGTAGGTGATGTCAGCGTCGCTTTACTAAGTTGTATCGCGGTCGGCTTCGCCTTGATGTCAACATTGTCAAAATGCCCAGAATTATCCGCTTTGGCACTCAATACCCGACCGCTAGCCGTGGTGTGGTTTGTTTCGGCCGTGACTGATGCGCTTTTAGGCTTGTGAGACTGCTTGTTCTGTGTGTCTGACGACGTATTTACCGCAATAGGAGGAGCACTTAGCATTGCTTGCTTCGGGTCAACCCAATAGCTTTCTTTGGCAAATGGATAAGTCGGTAAGCTAATAAAACGAGCAGTGTTACCTGATATCTGATTGGCGTCAGAATACAATAGCTGCCAATCAATATTGAGGCCATATACCCACTGCTCAGCCACCAAGTCCAGCTGGCCGTTAATGAGCCAACCGACCACAGTGTGCATAAACTGCTTGTCATTATTTGCCTCAGCAACTTCATCGGCACGAGCTTCAACATCACCACAATAGACATTGGCAATCTGTATTGTATCCGCTTGACTCAAATACCCTTGTAAACTCTCAACTAACTCATCAACAGAGGACACAACAATCCCCAGACGATGGGTCATCGCTTCTCGCCCGAGTTGCAAAGTGTGCGCCATGGCAGCGAGCGATAGCCCAGGCTCTGCGGTGCTGATAAAGTTCAGTAACCGTTTTGCTTGTTGCTCTAGGTGTGCAGCGGTGCGCGCCGATAACACAATAAGCTGAGGGGTTGAGGTCGAGTCGACTGCGCGCTCAGGCTCTAGATATTCCTCTATGATAAGATGCGCATTGGAGCCACCGGCACCAAATGAAGATAACCCTGCTAATCTTGGCAGAGCCTTACCCTCTACCTCTATCGCTGGCCAATCCGTCAACTGCTGATTAACCTCAAATGGACTCTTATCAAAGTCGATAAACGGATTCAGTT